>JACMOF010000095.1 GCA_014378155.1 Caulobacter sp.
GCTGCTGCACCGCAAGCAGATCGACAAGCTGATCGGCGCCGTGCAGCGCGACGGGCGGACCCTGATCCCGCTGAAAATCTACTTCAACGACAAGGGTCTGGTGAAGCTCGAGATCGGTCTGGCCAAGGGCAAGAAGAACCATGACAAGCGCGAAACCGAAGCCGCCCGCGACTGGCAGCGCGACAAGGCGCGGCTCATGAAGGGCGATCGGTCGGATTAATCGCCTGCTCATCGCCCAGGCGATCAGCGAGGGCGCCGCTCTTGAATTAACTGCCAAGCCGAGACCAACCCGCTGCGGTCAGCTGTAACGCTGAGCGCTCTCAGCCTCTCTGCGGGTTCGACGCGCCACGCGGGTCTGACAGCCCTGGCAAGCAGCGCTGGACAAGATCGTGTAAGTGTATATTCACTCTTATAAGTGTGTGCTCACTTATCTCAAGGACCTTTGGAAGGAGACGGCCATGCGTTCACTTGTCACTCTCGCTTGCCTCGCGAGTTTCGCCGCGCCCGTGGCGGCCTTCGCACAGGATAGCGTCCAGAACGGCTCCAACGCCGCCAAGGCCTCCACTGAGGTGGTCGCCGGCCTCGGCGCCTCCGGCGTCCAGACCCTCTCGGCCGTGGCCGTGCTGCCTCTGTCGGTTGCCGCAACGGGATCGGTGGTGACGGGGGAAAGCCTGGTCGCATCGGGCGTCGGCGCCGGCCAAATGGCGGGCGGCGCGACCGCCTTCGCCTCGACGCCCTTACCCGTGACTAACAAAGTCATCGTGGCCCAACCCGCGCCACGGCTGCCTCACGACGCCCAGCCACCCGCCGCCAAACCGTAGGAGTCCGCGATGACCCCGCATCGTTTTCACGGAAGGGCGCTCGCCTTGGCCGTGGTCGCCCTGACGTTGATCGTACCGATCCTGCCCGCGCCAGTGCAAGCGCAGGACAGCGTCTCGACCTCGGGCGCCTTGACCCATTTCACCCCCGCCGAGGTCGCCCGCTTCTCCAAGCAGATCGAGGGCGACCTGGCCGGCCGCGGCGCACGAGTGGCGATCGTCTTCCGGGCGGGACGGGCGCGCGAGGCGCTTCCCAAGGGCATCGCCTATACTCACGGCGCGTTCTGGGTGTATCGCGACGTCAAGACCGCCGAGGGCAAGGTCGAACACGGCTATGCGGTCTATAATCTCTATGCGGGGGACGGAAAGGCGTGGCCCACCACCGTATCGCGGCTGGTCCAGGATTTCCCCTACGACTTCACCAGCGGCTCGACTGTGGACGACGTCGCCGTCATCGTGCCCTCGCCGGAAGTGCAGCGCCGTCTGCTGGCGGTCATCGATTCCCCGACCTACGCGGCCCTGCATAATCCGGCCTATTCGACGATTGCCAATCCGCTGTCGCCGAAATACCAGAACTGCAACGGATTCATGCTCGACGTGATCGCTTCGGCCGTCTGGGACACCACCGACCGTGACCAGATTCGCGCCGACCTGCGGGCTCACTACACGCCCACCAAGATCCAGACCGGTCCGGTCTTGCGATTGCTGGCGCCGCTGGCCGACGCCCGGCTGAGGACCGACGATCATTCGGGGCCGCTGCGCACCGCGACCTATGAAAGCATCGCCGCCTTTATGCGCGACAACGGCCTGCTAAGCGACGCCTACAGCCTGACCTTCGCGCGGTAGCGGATCTAGGCCGGCTTGGTCGCCAGCCAGATCACATGCCGCGCGCCACGGCCCTTGTGGGCTCGCACGCCAACTTCCTCAACGGCATAGCCCGCGCGCTTCAATCGGTTGGTGAAGGCCGTGTCGCGGGTCGAGGACCAGACCTCCAGAAGGCCGCCCGGACGCAGGGCGCGTTTGGCGTCAGCCAGGCCGGCGGGGCTGTACAGGCCGTCGTTTTCCTTGCGGCTGAGGCCGCCCGGCCCGTTGTCGACGTCGAGCAGGATGGCGTCCCAGGCGGCCTCGCCCGCGCCGATCAGCGCGCCGACGTCGCCTTCGTGGATCGTCGCGCGAGGATCCGACAGGCTGTTGCCGTAAAGCGCGCCCAGCGGGCCGCGCGCCCAGGCGATGACGCCGGGCACGAGTTCGGCGACGACGATCCGGGCGTCATCCCCGAACGCGCTCAGCGCCGCGCGCAGGGTGAAACCCATGCCCAGGCCGCCTATCAGCACACGCGCCTTTGACCGTGCGCCGACCCGCTCGAAGGCCAGGGTGGCCATGGCCTCTTCCGAACCGCTGAGCCGGCTGTTCATCAGCTCGATGCCACCGGTCATGATGGAATATTCGGTCCCCCGCCGCATCAGCCGCAGCGGGTCGCCGTCGCCGTCGCCGGGGACCTGGGCGGTATCAAGATGCTGCCAGGGGATCATGGGGACTCGCGATTGGGGACACACACTCATTGCCCGGGTGGTGGTCGATGATCAACGGTTGTGGGGTGAGTGTGTGCTCCCGCCGTCCTAGCCGCTTGACGCAAGGCTCCAGCGGCGCGACCCTCAAGCTAACAATGATAACCTAGGGAGGATCCGCCATGGCCGACGGTACATCGCCGATCGTTACGTCACTCAAGGACCAGGTCAGCGAGGCGGAGTGGAAGGCCCGCGTCGATCTGGCCGCGCTCTATCGGCTGGTCGCGTTGCACGGCTGGGACGACATGATCTTCACCCACGTCTCGGCCCGCATTCCCGGGCCCGAGCACCATTTCCTGATCAACCCCTACGGCATGTTCTTCGGCGAAATGACCGCTTCGATGCTGGTCAAGGTCGATCTGGACGGCAATGTCATCGACAAGACGCCGTACTTCATCAATCCGGCGGGCTTCACCATCCATTCGGCGATCCACGCCGCGCGGGAAGACGCCCACTTCGTCATGCATCTGCACACAGACCAGGGCGTGGGCGTTTCGGCCAACCGCGACGGCCTGTTGCCGCTGTCGCAGCAATCACTAATTGTCTTGCCTCAGCTCGCTTATCACGACTATGAAGGTATTGCGCTCAACCTAAACGAACGGGAACGCCTGGTGGCCGACCTCGGCGACAAAAAGCTGATGATGTTACGCAACCACGGCACACTGTCGGTGGGCATGACGGCGGCCGAGTGTTGGCTGGGGATGTTCTTCCTCGAACGCGCCTGCGCCCAACAGGTGATGGCGCTCAGCGCCGGCCCAGGCAACGTGCTCCACGCGCCCGAGAATGCTCAAGCCGAGGTCCGCAGCCAAACCGGCATGGGCATGGGCATGATCGCCGGCCTGGCCTGGCCCGGATGTATCCGCAAGCTCGACCGGGAGTCTCCCGGCTACGCAGATTGACGCCGAGACGGCGAAAACGATGGGCCGCTGCGATCCTGGTGATCGCGGCGGCTTTCTTTTGCGCGCTGCCCCACGCCGCCCAGGCGGGCGCCTGGCCCATGTCGGACGGCCACGGGCTGGCGATCCTGAAATACGAGGACCAGCAGGCTGACGAGGGGTTTGATCCCGCCGGCCAGTTGCTCGCCATCGATCATCGCCGTGACGAGAGCCTGTCGCTCTACACTGAGTATGGACTGACGAAGCGTCTCACCCTGCAGGCCAAGGCCGGGGTGACCCGCGGCCACGACCGTTTCGTGGCCTATGATGGACGGGGCCCGATCGAACTGGGGCTGCGATACGCCGTGGTGCGTACGGATCGATCAGTCGTCAGTCTTTATCTGGGCGCCGCCAAGGACGGAGTGGGGCGCAACGCCGGCTATGCCGCGCCGGGCAAGGGCGACACCGCCCTTGAGGTGCGGCTGCTGGCGGGAACGTCGCGCGACTGGCGCGGACGCCACGTGTTTGGAGACCTCCAGGTCGCGCGGCTCAAGCGGAGCGGCCTGGCCGACGAGACGCGCCTCGACGCCACCCTGGGCCTTCGTCCCGCAAAGTCCTGGCTATTGCTGGCCCAGACCTATGCCGGCAAGGCGGACTCTCGACCCATCGGGTCGCGCTGGATCAAGAGCGAGTTA
>JACMOF010000096.1 GCA_014378155.1 Caulobacter sp.
AAGATTAGAGCTCTCGGCCTGACGCAGTCAGGTCGGGAAATGCTCTAGTACCCCTCTTCCAGGCTCGCCAGCCGGGCGGCCTGGTCCTCGGCGATCAGGGGCTTGATGATGTCGTCCAGGGCGTCGCCCTCCATCACCCGGGAGAGGTTGTAGAGGGTCAGGTTGATGCGGTGGTCGGTGACCCTCCCTTGCGGGAAGTTGTAGGTGCGGATGCGCTCGGAGCGGTCGCCGCTGCCGACCTGGGTCTTGCGGGCGTCGGAGCGGGCGTCGTCGAGGGCCTGGCGCTGCATGTCGTAGAGCCGGGCCTTGAGGTTCTTCATGGCCTTGGCGCGGTTCTGGTGCTGGGACTTTTCCGAGGAGGTGACGACCACGCCGGTGGGCAGGTGGGTGATGCGGACGGCCGAGTCGGTCTTGTTGACGTGCTGGCCGCCGGCCCCGGAGGAGCGGTAGGTGTCGATGCGGATGTCGGCGTCGTTGATCTCGATCTCGACGTCCTCGGCCTCGGGCAGCACGGCGACGGTGGCGGCCGAGGTGTGGATGCGGCCCTGAGCCTCGGTGGCCGGCACGCGCTGGACGCGGTGGACGCCGCTCTCGAACTTCCAGCGACCGAACACCCCGTCGCCGCTGACCGAGGCGATGATTTCCTTGTAGCCGCCCATCTCGCCCTCGGAGACGCTGTCGACCTCGACCTTCCAGCCCTGAAGTTGGGCGTAGCGCTGGTACATGCGGAAGAGATCGCCGGCGAACAGGGCCGCCTCGTCGCCCCCCGTGCCAGCCCTGACTTCGAGAATGGCGGAAGCGTTCTCGTCCTTGTCGCGAGGGGCCAGCATCAGGGCCAGGTCGCGCTCCATGACGGGGAGCTTCTCGTCGAGGGCCTGGATTTCGTCGGCGACCATGGCGGCCATTTCGGGGTCGGCGGCCATCTCCTGGAGGCCGGCGCGCTCGGCGGCCAGCTTGGCCAGGGCCTCGACGGCCTCGGCCACCGGGCGGATTTCGGCGTGCTCCTTGGAGAGCCTGACGATCTCGGCCCCGTCCGTCGCGGCGCCCATCCGGGCTTCCACCTCGCGGAAGCGGTCGAGAACTTGGTCGAGGCGGGCCTGGGGCAGTCGCAAGGGAGGGTCACATGGTCTGGAAGGGGTGGGGCGGTCTCTGTACCCCCAGCGATCGCCGCCGTCGAGTTCCGCCTCAGGGCACGGGCTTGACCTCCACCGAGGCCAACATGCGCACCGAACGCCCCGGGCGCAGGTCGCCGTCGACCACCAGCCGATACGGGCCCTCCTTGGCGTCGAGCGGCTGGCCGTCCTTGCTGTCGGCGATGATCACCGGATTGGTCCGATAGATCGGGTCGGTCTCGCCCAGGGAATAGGTCGCGGTGAAGCCGTCCGCGCCCTTGGCGACCACCACCTGGTTCAGATAGCGGCCCATCAGCCGGTCGCCCGACACCACGCCGGCCTTGAGCAGGGCGGCGTTGAGCACCGCGCCTTCGTAGGTGATCGGATGGCCGTGGGCGGTGAAGGTGGCCTTGGCGCGCGGCAGGGCCTTGAGGTCGGCCGGGGTCAGAACTACCGTGTCGCGACCGACCACTGTGACCTTGATGTCCTGGGCCAAGGCGGGGGTCCAGGCCAAGGCCAGGACAGCGGTCAGGACGAGCGGGAAACGCATGGGCGGACCTCGGATTGGCCACTGATGTGGGCCCGATCCGGCGTTCGAGGCAAGCTCTCGCCGCTCAACCGGTCTCGACAACCAGCGGATACAGCGAGGCGACCAGCAGCGCGGCCATGGTCAGGTTGAAGGTCCGCAACACGGCGGGGCGGTCGAGGAACCGTCTCATCCCTTGGCCGAAACCGGCCCAGGCCGCGCTGCAGGGCGCGCCGACCAGCATGAAGGTCCCGGCCACGATGAACACCGCGCTGCTCGAGCCCTCGGGCGTGTAGGTGCTGGCGGCCGTCAGGGCCATGGCCCAGGCCTTGGGATTGACCCATTGAAAGGCGGCCGCGCCGAGGAAGGTCATCGGCCGCGCGCCGGCCTCCCTGTCGCCGATCCCCTTGGCCGTGCCGATCTTCCAGGCCAGCCACAGCAGATAACCGCCCCCGACCCAGCGCAGCACCTCGTGCAGCACCGGCCAGGCCCTGAACACCCCGCCCAGTCCCAGCCCCATGGCCAGCACCATCACGCCTAGTCCCACGCTGATCCCCAGGATGTGCACGATCGTCGCCCGAAACCCGAAGTTCGCGCCGGACGCCAGCAGCATCATGTTGTTGGGGCCGGGCGTGCCAGCCGTGGCGAAGGCGAACAGGACGAAGGCGAGCAGAAGTTGGGCGGTCATGACGGACACTCCAATCCGACGAATGTCACGGTAATCTTGCCGATTGCATCACGAGTCAAAACCTATATTGCTACAGTGACAATTCTGGAGACCTGCGTGGCCGCCTGGACCCCGACCCTCCCGCCCGGCGACTCGCCGCTCTATGAGCGCCTGCTCGACGCGCTACGCGCCGACATCGCGTCTGGAGCCCTGAACGACGGTGACCGTCTGCCGCCGCAGCGCGAACTCGCCCATCGCCTGGGCCTGGGCTTGGGCACGGTGACCCGGGCCTATGTCGAGGCTGAGAAGGCCGGGCTGGTCAAAGGTCATGTCGGGCGCGGCAGCTTCGTGCGGAACGCGGCCACCGCCGGGCGGCCAGTGATGAAAGACCAGGGCCCGATCAATCTCAGCCAGAACATCGCGCCGGTCGGCCCCGGCGCGGCGCGGATCGTCCAGACCCTGGCCCGGCTGCAGCGCCGATCCGACCTGGTCGACAACCTGGCCTACGCCCCATCGACAGGGCTTGAGACCCACCGCAGGGCCTTCGCGACCTGGCTGTCGCGCACCGCCGGGGTCGAACGCGCCGACTGGCGCCAGCTGATCTGCTGCGCCGGCGCCCAGCAGGCCCTGAGCCTGGCCCTGGCCGCCCTGTGCCGGCCGGGCGACGCGGTGCTGTGCGAGGCCGCCACCTTCCCCGGCGCCCGGGTGCTGGCCGACCACGCCGGCTATCGCCTGACCGGCGTGGCCATGGACGGCGAAGGCCTGCTGCCCGACGCCTTGGACCGGGCGGCGGCGAACGGGGCCAGGGCGGTGTTCGTCTTGCCCACCTTGCAAAACCCCACTGGCCGGATCATGGGCGCCGCGCGCCGCGCCGACATCGTGGCGGTCGCCCGCAAACGCGACCTGTGGATCATCGAGGATGGCATCTATGCGATCTTTGGTGGCGATCCCCTGCCCGCGCTGGTCGAGCTGGCGCCCGAACGGACGATCCACGTTTCGGGGCTCTCCAAGGCGCTATCGCCCGGCCTGCGGGTCGGCTTCCTGCTGGCCCCGCCAGGCGAGGTGTTCGAGCGGGTGATCCACGCGGTGCGCGCCCAATTCTACGCCCCCCCCAATTTCGGCGCCCTGATCGCCACCCAGTGGATCGAGGACGGCTCGGCCGACGCCATCGCCGGCGAGATCCGCGACGAGATGGGCCAGCGGCTGGCCCTGTCGCGTGGGATCCTTGGCCCGGCCATGGAGACCCCCGCCTCGGCCTTCAGCCCGCACATCTGGCTGCCGATGGACGAACTGGCGGCCGAACGCCTGGCGGGCCGCGCCCTGCGCTGCGGTGTCGAACTGACCCCGCCCGGCGCCCCAATCGTCGCCCCAGGCCTGGAGAGCGGCGTGCGGCTGTGTCTGGGCGCGGCCAGGGATCAGGCCGAGCTGGAACGCGCGCTGGGTGTGGTGGCGGAGGCGCTGTCAGGCGCCGACGATCGCTCGCGGGCGATGATTTGACGACCGCAGAAGTGTTGCCCGTAAGGGTCTGAAAACGGGTGGATGTCGAAGTTTAAGCCCGGACAGCGAATTGCCCTCGCCAACTTCAGCTTCGTGACGTTGGCGATGAGTGCAGTAGCAGCGTGATGACAAGAAGGCGCGGAATCGCGGACAGTCGCGTACGGGTGGCTATTTGGAGTCAGTAACCAGTCGCTTCAAAACTTCCCTAGCATCAAATGCACCGCTAATATTCGGAGCTCCTTCCTCATTCTTGAGCATACGGATCGACACTATCTGGCCGGGCTTTATATAGCTCACATTGGCAGCAGACCCAATACTCCTCCACTCCTGAGTAGAGTCCTGCGCCTCAACTATAATAAAACGATCATATCCGTAGGAAATGGTAGTCTCCGCAGCTTTCCGGAGAACGTATTGTTGGATAGTCGAAACCTCTGTAAAACCATTTCCATTACCAACCACTTGAATGGTGTCTTCCGAAATTCGCTTGGCCACTACGCCGCCGCGAACGCCAGATTCCTGGTATGGCGTCGCGCATGCAGAAATCCAACATGCCAATAAAACGATGCCCACAGTCTGTCGAAACATGCATGCCCCCAACCTAATCAAACGACACTCAGCCGTTCAAAGTGCTCCCAGATCGACCCCTTCATACAACCGAAACGATAAGAACGCACGGATCGGCTTGGATCAAATCCGTGTATCCAGAAGTTCGAAACGGGTGAAGGCTGCGGAAAAGCGCGAGCGCTGAAAAAATTTGAGGGTGTCCCCCTACCAAGAGACTTTCGCCTCAAATCGAAGAATTCATGTTGGTCCGACCTAGTCGTCGGGAAATTGTACTACGGAAAACGCCGCCCTCGTTGTTACAGCGCCTCGATCGAAGGCAAATATCCGCATGCCTCTGCGGATCGGCCCGGTATGAGAATGAGACGCCGAGCCCGCCCCTACTCCGCCGCGATCGCCTCGGCCTCGTCGGCGGCGGCTTGAAGCACCGCGGCGCGTTGTTCGACCAGTTCGACGATGTGGTCGATCATGCCGTCGTTGGACTGTTTGTGGTTGGGCTTGCCGGCCATGTAGACC
>JACMOF010000097.1 GCA_014378155.1 Caulobacter sp.
CTTGGTGTGATGAGGATCTCCAACCAACACCGGCACGATGTGGCTGTCGTTTTCCATCACCGGCAGGCCCGCGGCCTTGAACATCGCCTTCAAGGTCTGAGCGCGCTCCTGGTGGGCCTCGCGGACCTCCGGGTGCTGCTTCAGCCACCTGACGCTGGCCAAGGCCCCCGCAGTAAGCGCGGGCGGCAGCGAGGTGGTGAAGATGAAGCCCGAGGCCACCAGGCGAATGGCGTCGACCACCACGGTGTCGCCGGTGATGTAGCCGCCCATCACGCCAAAGGCCTTGCCCAGCGTACCTTCGATGATGTCGATCTGGTCCATCAGGCCGTCGCGCTCGGCGACGCCGCCGCCGCGCTCGCCATACATGCCCACGGCATGGACCTCGTCGAGATAGGTCATGGCGCCGTACATCTTCGCCAGAGCCACGGTGCCGGCCAGGTCGGCGATGTCGCCGTCCATGGAATAGACGCTCTCGAAGGCGATCAGCTTGGGCCGGTCGGCCGGCGCGGCGATCAGCAGCGCCTCGAGGTGGGCCAAGTCGTTATGACGGAAGATGTGGCGCTCGCAGCCACCGTTGCGGATGCCGGCGATCATCGAGGCGTGGTTCTGGGCGTCGGAGAAAATGATCAGATCCGGCAGAATCTTCTGCAGCGCCGACAGGCTGGCCTCGTTGGAGACGTAGCCCGAGGTGAACAGCAAGGCCGCTTCCTTGCCGTGCAGATCGGCCAGCTCGGCCTCCAGCTCAACATGGTGATGGTTGGTGCCGGAGATGTTGCGCGTGCCGCCCGAGCCCGAACCATGCTGGTCGATCGCCACGTGCATGGCGTCCAGCACGACGGGGTTCTGCCCCTGACCGAGATAGTCGTTCGAGCACCAGACCACGATGTCGCTTTCCGAGCCGTCCGGACGGGTCCAGGTGGCGCGCGGAAAGGCGCCGCGATGGCGCTTCACATCGGCGAATACCCGATAGCGGCCTTCATCGCGGATCTGATCGACGGCGCTGCGGAACGCGGCTTTGTAGTCCATGGCGTCTTCACACGACGGACTTCGACAAGTCCGATCGGTCCCTTCACAAGGCTTGGCTTTTCGCACCGGCGACGCCCCCTGTCCACATAAGGACGTCTACCTAACGGCAAATATCGCGCGAATGGACGCACGCTTTCGTCAGCGAACACGGCCACTTGCGAGCCAGTCGCGTCTCGCGATGGATCAGTTCAGCTCCGACAGCCTTCCGCGCAACATCTGCAGCACCGCCGAGAAGTCCTTTCCGCCAAATCCGTTGCCGTCGAACAGGGCGTACAGCGCCTCGGCCTGGGCCCCCATCGGGGTCGAGGCGCCGGCCCTGGCGGCGGCGTCCTGGGCCAGCTTCAGGTCTTTCAACATCATGGCGGTGGCGAAGCCGCCCTCGTACTGGCGATCGGCGGGGGTGGAGGGGCCGACACCGGGCACGGGGCAATAGGTCGAAACGGACCAGCACTGGCCTGACGACTTGGTGGCGATTTCGAAGAACCGGTCTGCGGCCAGGCCCAGCTTCTCGGCCAGGGCGAAGGCCTCGCAGGTTCCCAGCATCGAGATCCCCAGCAGCATGTTGTTGCAGATCTTGGCCGCCTGCCCCGCCCCCGGGTCGCCGGCATGGATCGTCACTCGCGACATCGGGGTCAGCGCGGCTTCCACGGCTGCGAAGTCGTCCGCCTCGCAACCGACCATGAAGGCCAGAGTCCCGGCCTCGGCGGCCATGATCCCGCCCGACACTGGCGCGTCGGCGAACCGAAACCCCGCCGCCCTCGCCTGGCCTGCCACGGCGCGAGCGCTTTCGACGTCGATCGTCGAGCAGTCGATCAACAGGGCCGTTTTCGGCGCATGGACCAGAATCTGGTCGCCATAGACGCCGCGCACGTGAGCACCGGCCGGCAGCATGGTGATCACCACCTCGGCGTCTGCCACCGCCTCAGCTACCGAGCCCGCCGCATGACACCCCGCCGCCACGGCTCTTTCCAGCGCCGCCGCCGACAGGTCGAATG
Organism: Caulobacter sp.; assembly: GCA_014378155.1. Taxonomy (GTDB): domain Bacteria; phylum Pseudomonadota; class Alphaproteobacteria; order Caulobacterales; family Caulobacteraceae; genus Caulobacter. Next base: position 2,022 of record JACMOF010000097.1, read on the forward strand.
CCGAGACGTGATGCTGGGCCTTGGCCTGATTGGCGGCCATGCCGCCGCCCATGTTGCCCAGCCCTATGAAGGCGATGCGGGTCATGTTCGAACTCCCAAATGCGAACCGCGCCTCATGGGGCGCGGTTCTTATCATTGCGTCTAGCGCGGTGCGTCCTTCGAGGCCTGCTTCGCAGGCGCCTCAAGAAGAGGAATTCCTGGCAACGATGTTCCTCATCCTGAGGTGCGAGCCGAAGGCGAAGCCTCGAAGGACGCAAGGCGCCCTATCGCGCCCCGGCCGGCTTGCGGAACTTGTAGATGAACTGGTCGGTCTTGCCGCGGATCGACGGGTCGAAGACGCTGAGCTTGCGGGTGTCGTAGCCGTCGCGCAGCACGCGGCTCTCGCCCTCGAAGATGAAGCCGGCGGCGGTGACCTCGCGCTTCACGGCCTCGGGGTCGATGCGATGAAGGGTTTCGGTGTCGCGCAGGCCCGAGCCGGGCTCGGCCGAATGGTCCAGCACCAGATAGACGCCGCCCGGCTTCAGCGCCTTGAAGACCTGGCGGTTGACCACCATCAGGTCGGCCGGGCCCATGAACTTGTCGTGCATGTCATGATAGTTCTGGGCGGTGAACACCAGGTCCAGTCGCTCGGGAGCGCCGAAACTGGGCAGGGTGTCGAGGATCACCGACACGTTGCGGTAGTTGGGGTCGGCGGCGATGGCCTTCACGGCCGGCTCGCGCTTGGCAAGCTTGGTCAGCTCGTCGGGCACATAGGCGTAGACATGGCCGCGCGGCCCGACGGCCTTCGAGAAGATGCGGGTGAAGTAACCGCTGCCCGGGATCAGGTCGGCGACCTTGGCGCCTGGCCTGACGCCGGCGAAGGCCAGGGTCTGGCCCGGCAGGCGCAGCTCATCGCGGACCATGTCGGCGGCGGGGCGCGATGGGTCCGACAGCGCCATGGCGATATTGGCGGGAACGGCGGAGGGCGCATCAGCCGGCGGGGGCGGCGGGGCCTCCATCGGACCCATCGGCGTGGTGGCGCAGCCCGCCAGGGCGAGCACGGCGACGAGGCTGAGTAGCGGCTTACGCATAGGTATTCCTTCCGGCGGACATCTTCTTGTCGTGGGCAAGCTAGCGCACCAACCACGCTACGTCAGCGGCGACCATTCCTGATCGGCCGGAAGGGGCGCAAAAATCTCATCGAGCATCGCGTCGGTAACGCTTTCAAGCTGTGCCGGATCCCAGAGCGGGGCGTTGTCCTTGTCGATGATCACCGCCCGCACGCCCTCGATGAAATCGTGCTTCTGGACCACGCGGGCGCCGATGCGATATTCCATGGCCATGTTGTCGGCGAAGTCGGTCAGGGCGGCGCCGGTCTCCAGTTGGCGGAAGGCGACCTTCAGGGTCTGGGGCGACTTCGATTTCATCACGGCCAGTTGGGCCTTGCCCCAGTCGCTGCTGTCGGCTTCCAGGAATTCGAAGATCTGCTCGACGCTGTCGCCGACGAACAGGCGATTTAGGTCCTGCTCGATGCTGACCAGCGGGGCCTTGCCGGCATCGGCGCGGTACTTCTTCAGAATGTCGTCGATGCGACGCGGGTCGGCGACGATGGCCTTCTTCAACCCCTCAACCGCGCCGAACTCAACGAAGTGGGTGGCGACGCCCAGGCGCAGGCAGTCGGCCCCCTTGATCCGCGCCCCGGTCAGGGCCAGCCACAGACCAGCCTTGCCCGGCAGCCGCGGCAGGTACCAACCGCCACCGACGTCGGGGAACAGGCCGATGCCGGTCTCGGGCATGGCGAAGGTCGTGCGCTCGGTGGCGATCCGGTAATAGGCCGGCATCGAGATCCCGACCCCGCCGCCCATCACCACCCCGTCCAGCATGGCCACCACCGGGGTCTCATAGGTGAACAGCAGGTGGTTCAGCTGGTACTCGGTGTGGAAGAAGGCCCGCGCCTCGGCGCCGTCGCCCGCTCCGCTGTGGGCCAGCATGCGGATGTCGCCGCCGGCGCAGAAGCCGCGCTCGCCGCTGTGGTCGATGATGACCATCTCGATCTCGGGATCTTCCTGCCAGGCCAGCAGGGCGCCGATCATGATCTCGCACATGTTTTGCGTCAGGGCGTGCAGCGCCTGGGGCCGGTTGAGGGTCAACCGGCCGACGTTTTTCTGAACGCGGACGAGGACTTCGGGTTGGGCGTTCATACGGTGTCCCTGGATAGTTCGGGGTCTTCGACGGGCGCGCAGTCGAAACGGTCGATCTGGCCGGCGCGCAGTCGGTAAAGAGCGTCCTGCGGCACGTCCAGCTCCAGGACTTCGCCCCGCAATAGGCTCGCATAGGCCCCGCGCAGCAGGCGGCCGGCGATGCCGTGGCTGATGACGATCAGCCGCCGCTCGGGCTCGGTGGCCTGCTCGGCGAGCCAGTCCGACACGCGGGCCATGACCTGGTCATAGGTCTCGCCGCCGGGCGCGCCGAAGAACCACTGCCGGTCGGCGAAGGCCTCGGGATGCTCGCGGGCCAGCTCGTCCCGCAGCCGGCCCTCCCAATCGCCGACGGTCAACTCCATCAGTCGATCGTCGAATTCCACGGGCAGACCGAGGCGCTCGCCGATGATCCCCGCCGTGTCCCGCGCCCGGCGCAAGGGGCTGGCGACGATCCGCCATGGCGCGGGCGGGTCTCGGGCGATCAGGTCCCCAAGCAGATCGCCCATCGCGCTGGCCTGGGCGCGGCCCAGGGGCGTCAGGTCCGATTCCATCTGCCCCTGCAGGCGCTGCTCGCGATTGAAGGCGGTCTGGCCGTGGCGACAGAGATAGATCACGGGGCGCGTTCCAGGCTGCGAAGGCGCTCGGCATAGTCCGGAACGCGGCGGATGTCGCCTCGTCTCGACGCGTCCCATCGGACGCCCTGGTGGAATGGGCACGAATGCGCGTGCATTTTCGCTGGCGCCCGCGCGCCATGGCCGCTAACGGCGACGGTATGATCGAACCTCATTCCTCCGGCGGCTACATACTGGAAGAACTCCGCGTCGGGATGATCGCCGAAAAGCGCGTGGCCATCACCGAAGAGCGTATTCAGAAATTCGCCGAGGCCTCGGACGACTTTAATCCCGTCCACATGGACGAGGCCTTCGCGGCCAAGACCGCCTATCGCGGCCGGATCGCCCACGGCCTGCTGTCGGCCTCGTTCGGCTCGGCCCTGGTCGGCACCATCCTGCCGGGCGCGGGCGCGATCTATCTGTCCCAGGCCCTGGCGTTCCACAAGCCGGTGCGGATCGGCGATGTCGTGATCTCCCGCGTCACGGTCGCCGCCATCGACGAGGTCAGCGCACGGGTCACCCTGAACTGCGAAGGCTTCGTCGGCGACGACCTGATCATGGGCGGCGAGGCGATCGTCCGGGTCCCGCGCCGCCGCCGGGCCAAGGCCTGACTCTCGCGGACTACTGCCGGAACATCTCGCGAGCGATGATCACCCGCATGATCTCATTGGTGCCTTCCAGGATCTGGTGAACCCGGAGATCCCTGACGATGCGCTCCAGCGGATAGTCCTGCAGATAGCCGTAGCCGCCGTGCAGTTGCAGGGCGTCATTGGCCACCTGGAAGCCGGCGTCGGTGGCGAAGCGCTTGGCCATGGCGCACAGCTTGGTGGCCTCGGGGTCCTTGCTGTCCAGCGCATGGGCGGCGCGGCGGACCATCAGCCGGGCGGCCTCCAGCTCGGTGGCCATGTCGGCCAGCTTGAACTGCAGGGCCTGGAACTCCTTCAGCGGTTTGCCGAACTGGTTGCGGGTCTCGAGATAGGCCTTGGCGGTGTCGAGCGCGAAGGAAGCGCCGCCCAGCGAGCACGAGGCGATGTTCAGCCGTCCGCCGTCCAGGCCCATCATGGCGAAGCGGAAGCCCTCGCCTTCCTGGCCGATGCGGTTGGCGATCGGCACACGGCAGTCGTCAAAGTTCACCGCCGCCGTTGGCTGGGCGTTCCAGCCCATCTTGCGTTCGTTGGCCCCGAAACTAAGGCCGGGCGTCCCCTTCTCGACCACGAAGGCCGAGACGCCCTTGGCTCCGTCCGCGCCGGTGCGGGCCATGACCACATAGAGGTCCGAGACGCCGCCGCCCGAGATGAAGGCCTTGCCGCCGTTCAGCACATAGTGGTCGCCGTCCAACCGCGCCGTGGTGCGCATGCTCGCGGCGTCGGAGCCCGCGCCCGGCTCGGTCAGACAATAGCTGGCGATCAGGTCCATGGTGGTCAGGCGTGGCAGGTAGCGCTGGCGCAGGGCGTCCGAGCCGAACCGGTCGATCATCCACGAGGCCATGTTGTGGATGGTCAGATAGGCCGCCGTCGGCACGTCGCCATAGCTGAGGGCCTCGAAGATGATCGAGGCGTCGAGGCGCGAAAGCCCGCTGCCGCCAACGTCGTCCTGAACATAGATGCCGGCGAAACCCAGGCCGGCCGCCTCGCGCAGCACGTCGACCGGGAAGTGCTTGTGCTCGTCCCACGCGGCCGAGTGCGGGGCAAGCCGTTCCGCCGCGAAGCCCGACGCCATGTCCTGGATCGCGCGCTGATCCTCGTTGAGTGCGAAATCCATGCGCGAAATCCTCCTGTGCGGGCAGAGTGAACCCCACCACCTTCTTATCCGCTGACCTGCCGCGCGGCGGCGAGTGTGTCAATCATATCCCACTCGCTGACTTTGAATGCTGCAGCGCGAAGAAAATCGGCAACCAAAGGCTGCGGGCTCTTGATCCTTAACCCTCGCCGCCTCAGATCACCCGGCATCGGAGGCGTCGTATTTTCGTCATGCGCAATTTCATTGCTTTCTTCGCCGTGCTCGCGGCCATGTTCGGTATCGCCACGGCCCCCGCTCAGGCGGCCGACATGGGCGTATGGCGCAACCCGCACGACAGCGTGCGCGTCGAGATCCGCAGTTGCGGCGCCAGCACCTGCGGCTATGTGGTCTATGCCAGCCCCAAGGCCCAAGCCGACGCCCGCAAGAGTGGCTACAACACCCTGATCGGCCAGCAGTTGCTGCGCGACTTCGAGCCGGCCGGCCATGGCAACATGCGCGGCAAGGTCTTCGTGCCGACCCTGAAGGTCACCTTGAACGGCACCGCCGAGTTCCTCGACGCCCACACCATGAAGGCCAAGGGCTGCGTCCTGGGCAATGTGCTGTGCAAGTCGCAGATCTGGACCCGCATCGACGGCGTCCAGCAGGCCAGCAACGCCACGACCTACGCGCCTTAAGCACGCGACCGGTCTTGCCTCGCGCCCGCTCTCGCGCGAAACCCTAGGCCATGACCACACCGCCGCTTGCCCCCTACCCCGCCACCCGCCTGCGCCGCCTGCGCCAGGCCGACTGGACCCGCCGCCTCGTGCGCGAGACCGAGGTTCGCCCGTCCGACTTGATCTGGTCGATGGTTGTGCATGAGGGCGAAGGGACCATCCCCGTGGCCTCGATGCCGGGAGTCGAACGCCTGTCGGTCAAGGACGCCGCCAAGGCCGCCGTGCGAGCCCGTGACCTCGGCATTCCCGCCATCGCCATCTTTCCGCACATCGACGGC
>JACMOF010000008.1 GCA_014378155.1 Caulobacter sp.
GAATAGCCGTTCGTCGAAGGCTGGAGCGCCGCTCGCCCGCCGCTCCAGATGCGGATCATGACCGCAGCGGTCCGAGCTAGAGCATTTCCCGACCTGACTGCGTCAGGCCGCGAGCTCTAATCTTCTGTTTTGACGCATTTTTCTTCACGCGAACATGTGGGATTGGTCGCAGAAGCCGCTGGCCAATGCTCTCGCACAATGGACAGCGGGTCCGGCGCACAGGGGTCTTGGCGTATTCCAGGCGACTTGGCATCACGTACTCTCGCGGCCCCACGCCGAAGCTGGCCCGGAAGCGACGCGAAAATGCCCGACGGCTGAGGCCGGTTAGTCCCGCCAGGGCTAGATTTCTGATCGGCCTGCCAAGCTGGGCGCCTACATGGAGGCGTGGGGCCTGGCCGAGCGAGGCGCGCGCCGGTCGTGGGTTTGGCGCCGATCGCGGCATCGGCGCGGCTCAGCACGGTGAGCCGCTCGGCGGCGGAGTAGGAAGCGGACAGCATCACATCCGTGCGCCCATGGTCGGGCGTGAAGCCCAGACGGGCTTCGAGGCGCGTGTGGCCCTGGATGCCGCCGGCCGTTGCGGTCAGGGTCTCGATCTACTCGAGCGCGCCGAGCGGGATGGCGTTGACGTCGCTCTGTTCCAATCCGGTCATCTGGGTCGGCAGGCTGGGCAGGCGGCGCCCGTCGACCAGCACCAGGGTTCTCTGCAGGCCGACGTCGCGCAGGTCGATCGCCGAGTTTGGCGCGCCGGTGTTGTTCACCATCTGACCCGGCGAAAACACCCGGCCGTTGGCCGGCAGCCGCTCGCGCAGGTACTGGTCGACATTGTCCTGCGCCGCGACCGCCAGTTCGCGCGGTCCCGCGACCGTGTACGGTTGAATGTCATTCTGGGTGCGCCGGATGTCGGCGTTCTGGCTGCGTCGGCCAAGCACCAGCACTTCCGATATCGCGCCGTCGCCCGGGTCGGCGATGTCTCGCCTGGGCAGTTCGAAAAGCACGAAGACGCCGTCGGCGGTGACCCGGTAGCCGACGCCAGACCCCTTGAGCAGGAGCGCGACCGCCTGTTCGGTGGAGAGCCGCCCCTTGACGGCCGGGGCTCGCCGGCCTCGGACCAGATCCGCCGAGTAGAGGATATCCGAGCGGTTCTCGCGCGCCACCTTCAGGTTGGATCGGCCATCACGGGCCGGTCTCAAGGTGGGCGCCCACCTTCGCAAAATGCGCGGTCGAGGGATTTCAGCGCCCTAACTCGTCCGCGTGGAATTGGCCCCCCCCAGCGACTACGAGCGCCTTGGCATGACATTGTGCGACGCTGGGCTTTGCCGCGCCAAAGATCTATGGGTGCTCGATGAACTCGCTCGCCGATCTCCAGAACCCGGGCTGGCGCGAAGCCGATCGCCTCGCGGCGCTCGCCAGTTACGCGATCATGGACACCCCCGCCGAGGGGGAGTTCGATGACTTGATCAAGGTCGCGGCTCAGATCTGCGATGTCCCTATGGCCTTGATCAGCCTGGTCGATGATCGCCGCCAGTGGTTCAAGTCGGCCATCGGGCTCGACGCCGCCGAGATCCCCCGTGAGGTCGCCTTCTGCGCCCACGCCATCGAACAGCGTGAGGTGTTCGTCGTTGAAGACGCCACGTCAGATCAGCGGTTCGCCAACAATCCCTTGGTGACCGGCGCGCCCAACCTGCGCTTCTATGCCGGCGCGCCCCTGGAGACGCCCGAGGGCCTGCCGTTGGGCACGCTCTGCGTTCTGGACGACCAGCCGCGCCAGCTCGACGACAAGCAGATTTTCGCCCTGAAAACCCTGGCGCGCCAAGTCATGGCCCAATTGGAACTGCGCAAGGCGCTGGCCCAGAAGCGGTTGAGCGACGAACGTCACAGGCAGATCCTGGAAAGCGCGCTCGACTATGGCATCATCACCATGGACCTCCAGGGCTGGGTAACGAGCTGGAACGCCGGCGCCGCCAACATTCTCGGTTGGAGCGAAGAGGAGATGTGCGGGCGGCCGTGCGATGACTTCTTCACGCCCGAGGACCGCGCGGCGCATGTCCCCGAGCGCGAGATGGGCGACGCGCTAGCCCATGGTCGAGGGTCCGACGAGCGTTGGCACCTGCGCAAGGACGGCTCGAGGTTCTTTGCCAGCGGCGAAATGATGCCGCTGCGCGGAGACGCGGACGTCGCCGTTGGATTTCTCAAGATCCTGCGGGACCGGACAGAATACCGCTTGGCCCAGGAGGCGTTGAAAATCAGCGAGGCCTCCGCCGAACACGATCGCCAAATGTTGACCCGTGAGCTTGAGCATCGCGTCAAGAACACGCTTTCGCTCGTACAGGCCATCGTTCGCCAGTCCTTGCGCACCGTAACAACGCCGCTCGAAGCCCAGCGCACAATCGAGGACCGGCTGGTGTCGTTGGGCCGCGCGCACAACATCCTGACCAGCAGCAATTGGGCGGCCGCGCCGATCTCCGCGATCGTGGAGGCCGCGACCTGCGTGCATGACTCGGCGGAGGGGCAAATCCATGCAGGGGGCCCCGACATGCTCATCTCGGCGCGGGCTGCGGTGGGGCTTTCGATGGCGCTCCACGAGCTTTGCACCAATGCGGCCAAGTACGGGGCGCTGTCCACCGCGACGGGATATGTCGATATTGTTTGGTCGATCATGGGCGAGGGGACGGAGGCGCAGTTCGTTCTGAAATGGAAGGAGCACGGCGGGCCGCCCGTTCAGGCGCCGACCCGACGCGGCTTTGGTTCGCGGCTGATCGAGACGAGCATCTCTGGCGCCGCGTCCGTCGGCAACACGACACGTTTTGAACCTGATGGCTTGGCTTGGGTGACGACCGCTCGGCTGGCCGCGATCCAGGAGTAGTCCGCGCCACGAAGCGCCACGACGGCAGCGAGCCATTAACCTTGAGACGTTAGGCTCCGGGTCATGCAGAGCACCAGCGGCCCCGGTTTCAGCGACCAGCGCGGCTATCCGCGCAGTCCCACGACGCGGAAGGTTTACCTTGCCGACGGCAAGGCGGCTTGGAAGTGCAATCTCATCGACGTGGCGGCAGGCGGCGCCCGGGTAGCGCTGGCGAGCGGCGTGCCCAGCCAGGATGGGCTGTTCATGGTGGATCCCGGCACGCGCCTGGCCCATCTGACGCGGCAGGTCTGGCGGTCGGACCGCGAGATCGGTCTGCAGTTCATCGAGAGCACTGGTTTTCGCCCGCCCCTGGGCGGTCCGATGGGCGCGGTCGGGGTCATCGACGGGTTTATCCGGCAGCTCACGCGAGCCGGCAAGCTGCAGCGGGCGGGCGACTAGAGCATTTCCCGACCTGACTGCGTCAGGCCGTGAGCTCTAATCTTTTGTTTTGACGCATTTTTCTTCACGCGAACCGGAACCATTTCGCTCGAAAAATGCTCTACAGGCCCTTTTGGGGACGAGGCGGCGAGGCCCAGGCGCTGAAATGTCCGGGCGTGGACGATCAATGGCCGCCCCGGCGTCGATCGGACGGCGATCGCCGACACGATGAACACCGTATGGGTCCCGGTCTCGATCCTGTGGTCGATGACGCTGGCCGTCGTCGACAGCCCGCCCTGGTAGGCGGGCGCCGCGTCGGGCGTGAGGTCCCAGCGGCCCGGCTCAAACCGCTCCTGGCTCAGGCCTGGCGTCGAGAAGCGCAGAGCCTCGTCCTCGTCGTCTTCCGCCAGCACCGCCACGCCGCAGCGTCTCGCCCGGAGCAGGGCGTCGTGGCTGGAGGCTTGCTTGCGCACGCAGAACAGAAAGCGCGGCGGATCGACCGACAGGCCGGTGATCGAGCTGA
>JACMOF010000098.1 GCA_014378155.1 Caulobacter sp.
CGCCAAATGGTATCAGTGGAGACTGGAGATGACCCGTGAACGTCGCTGAGGTGCAGGCGCTCGCCGGCAAGATCCGAGCCGAGACGGCCAAGGCCGTGGTCGGCCAGAACGACACCATCGACCTGATGCTGACGGCCCTGTTCGCCGGCGGCCACGTGCTGCTGGAAGGTCCGCCCGGCACGGCCAAGACCTTCCTGGCCCAGTGCTTCGCCCAAGCGGTGAACCTGCAGTTCGGGCGTATCCAGTTCACGCCCGACCTGATGCCGGGCGACATTCTGGGCGCCAATCTGTTCAACTTCCAGACCAGCGCCTTCACCTTGGTCAAGGGGCCGATCTTCTGCGAGCTGCTGCTGGCCGACGAAATCAACCGCACCCCGCCCAAGACCCAGGCGGCGCTGCTGGAAGCCATGCAGGAGCGCAACGTCACCCTGGACGGCGTCCGACACCCGCTGAGCGACCGCTTCATGGTGGTGGCCACCCAAAACCCGCTGGAGCAGCAGGGCACCTATCCGCTGCCCGAGGCCCAGCTGGACCGCTTTCTGTTCAAGCACGTCCTGGCCTATCCCAGCCTGGCCGAGGAGACGGCCATCGTCTCCACCCATGGCAGCCGCACCGGCCAGCCGTCGCCCGAGGGGTTCGGCGTTAATCCAGCTGGTGACAGCGCGACGATCGCCGAAGCCGTCGCGGCGGTGGCGACCGTGCGCCTGACCGACGACATCGTCCGCTACATCGTCGGGGTGGTGCGGGCGACCCGCGACACTGGCGAGCTGTCGGGCGGCGCCTCGCCACGCTGCGCCGCCATGCTGGCGGTGGCCTCCCGGGCCCGCGCGGCGCTGGAAGGCCGCGACTATGTGATCCCCGACGACGTCAAGGCCCTGGCCCTGCCGGCCCTGCGCCACCGGGTGATCCTGTCCCCGGCCGCCGAGATCGAGGGCCGCAAGGTCGATGACGTGGTGCGCGGCCTGGTCGACCAGGTCGAGGCCCCGCGGTGAGCCGGGTGGAATAGGACCAGGCCTTGCGGACCTATCCCACCGCCAGAGCGATCCTGCTGATGGTCCTGGGCGCGCCCCTGGCCCTGATGCTGGCGCTCGTCTCGGCGCGGCTATGGTTGCTGGGCCCCGCCTGGATCGCGTTGGTCGCGGCGCTGCTGTTCATCGACGCCCTGCTGGCCCCCGGCCGCCGGAAGATGCAGCTGACCCTGACCGCGCCCGCGTCGCTGGCCAGCGGCGCGACCCAGCAGGCTCTGTTCCAGGCGGTGTTCCCGCGCGGCGTGGCGCCGTTCAGCGTGGAGTTCGCCGTCGATCTGAATGACCGGCTGGAAGCCTCGCCGGCCCACGGGCGGGCTCGGGTGCGCGATCGCCAGGCCGGCCTGCGCTTCGACCTGACGGCGACCCGGCGCGGGGAGGGGATCGTCCATCGCCTCTCGGCCCGTTGGCGCCGCCCGTTGGGCCTGATGTGGAAGCAGCGCGACGACCGGCTGGAGCGGGTGATCCCGGTCACCCTCGACATCGCGGGGATCAAGGAAGAGGCCCTGCGCCTGTTCTCCCGCGAGGCCTCGATCGGCCATCGCCTGCAACTGGACCTGGGCGGCGGCAGCGACTTCCACGCCCTGACCGATTTTCGGCCCGGCATGAACCGCCGGGCGATCGACTGGAAGCAGTCGGCCCGGCACGGGGCCTTGCTGGCCAAGGAATTCCACGTCGAGCGTAACCACCACATCGTCGCCGCCATCGACACCGGCCGGCTGATGAGCCAGCCCTTGCTGGGGCGGCCGCGCCTGGACCACGCGCTCAACGCCACCCTGCTGCTGGCCTATGTGGGCCTGAAGATGGGCGACAAGGTCGGACTCTTCGGCTTCGACGCCCGGCCCAATGTAATCAGCGGCGTGACCTCCGGCCCCAACGCCTTTCCGGCCCTGCAACGCCTGGCCTCGGCGATCGACTATTCGGCCGAGGAGACCAACTACACCCTGGGCCTGACCCAGCTGGCGGGCCAGCTCAGCCGCCGCTCGCTGATCGTGGTGTTCACCGACATCGCCGATTCCACCAGCGCGGAGCTGATGCTGGAAAATGTCGGCCGCCTGTTGCGCCAACATCTGGTGCTGTTCGTGATGATGCGCGACGAGGAGCTGGAGGCCATCGAGCGCAAGCCGCCAGAGAGCCCCGACGACGTGTCCAGCGCCGTCGTCGCCGCGTCGCTGATGCGCGAGCGCGAGCTGGTGGTCGGCCGCCTGCGCCGCATGGGCGTCGAGATCGTCGAGGCCCCCGCCGACCAGGTCGGCCCGGCCCTGTTGGCCAGCTATCTGGACCTCAAGCGTCGGGATCTACTGTGATGGAACAGCTGCAGCTGAAAAGCTCCCGCTTCCGCGCCGAGCGCGAGGACGACTGGCGGCGGCTGGAAAAGCTGCTGGCCAAGGTCGGCAAGGGTTCGGCCCGGGCGCTGAGCGACGAGGAACTTCTGGCCATGCCGGTGCTCTATCGCCAGGCTCTGTCGTCGCTGTCGGTGGCCCGCGCCACCTCGCTGGACCAGAGCCTGGTCGACTATCTGGAAAGCCTCAGCACCCGGGCCTATTTCTTCGTCTACGGCACGCGCTCAAGCTTGGTGGAGCGGCTCAGCGGCTTTTTTGCGCGCGAGTGGCCGGCGGCCGCCAAGGCCCTGTGGCGCGAGACCCTGTTCAGTTTCGCCCTGACCCTGATCGGCGTCGCAGCGGCCTATTATCTGACCATGCACGACACCGAGTGGTTCCACGCCTTCGTGCCCGAGAGCCTGGCCGGCGGGCGCGGTCCGGCGGCCACGACCGAGGCGATGCGGGCCACCCTCTATGACAAGGGCGGCGACCATTCAGGCCTGTCGGTATTCGCCGCCTTCCTGTTCACCCACAATTCCGGCGTGGCGATCTTCGCCTTCGCACTTGGGTTCGCCTTCTGCCTGCCGACCGCCATGCTGATGACCTATAACGGCGCCATGCTAGGCGCCTTCCTGGCCGCCTTCACGATGCGCGGTCTGGGCTTCGAGGCCGGCGGCTGGTTGGCTATTCATGGCGTGACCGAGATCTCGGCGGTCATCCTGGCCGGGGCTGCTGGCTTGCGGATCGGCTGGACCCTGGCCTTCCCCGGCGACCAGAGCCGACCCGCTGCGATGGCGCAGGCGGGCCGCCAATCGGCCACCTTGATGGCCGGGGTGGTGGTGATGCTGTTCTGCGCCGGCATCTTGGAAGGCGTGGGGCGGCAGGTGATCCAGAACGACTTTGCCCGCTATGGCATAGCCCTGGCGACCCTGATCCTTTGGCCGGCCTATCTCTACCTGCCGCGCCGCAGAAAGGCCGGGTCGTGAAGCTCAAGCGCGCGAAAAAGGCCCCCACCACCGTAGTCGCGTCGCCAGGCGACCTGTCGGCGCACGACGCGCGGCGGTCCAGGTCGCTGGTGACGCCGGAGGGCGTGGACCTGCACCTGCGACTGGGCGACGCCGGCGAACGGGCCGCGGCCCTGCTGATCGACCTGGCGATCATCGTGGGCGTGTTGATCGCCTTCAGCCTGGTGACCCTGCTGGCCTTTTTCGGAGCGAAGGGCAAGGGCGGCGACGTCATAGCCACGGTTTGGATGCTGGTGTTCTTCGTGCTGCGGAACCTCTATTTCGTCATCTTCGAGCTGACGCCGGGGGCCGCGACGCCGGGCAAGCGGGCGATGGGCCTGCGGGTGGCGGCGCGCAACGGCGGACGCCTGACAGCCGACGCGATCTTCGCCCGTAACGCCATGCGCGAGATCGAGCTGTATCTGCCGCTGAGCTTCCTGATCGTCAACAACAGCCAGGTCGGCGCCTGGATCAGCCTGGCGGGCCTGCTCTGGTGCGGGGTTTTCCTGCTGTTCCCGCTGTTCAACCGCGATCGCTTGCGCGTGGGCGACCTGGTGGCTGGAACCTGGGTGGTCAAGGCCCCGCGCCGCAAGCTTGTCCCGGACCTGGCGCGGACTTCGCGCCCGTCACCCGGACGCTTCGCCTTCACTCAGGCGCAGCTCGACGCCTATGGGGTCAAGGAACTGCACGTGCTCGAGGATGTGCTGCGCCGCTACGAGACCAAGACCATCGCCCTGGTGGCCGCCCGCATCCGCCTGAAGATCGGCTGGAAGGTCGCCCCCGAAGAGTCGGACGGCGACTTCCTGGCCGCCTATTACGCGGCCCTGCGCGGGCGGCTGGAGTCGCGGCTGCTGCTGGGCAAGCGCCGCAAGGACAAGCACGACCAGTCTTAGCCGTGGATCGGCTGGGGACACACACTCATGCCTCGCCTTGCGCCAAGATCACAACGGTCGTGGGATGACTGTCTGTCCCCAACTTCGCACGCTGTTTTGGGCTAGGCTGCTGATCTTGCTGAGCTAAATCTTTATCCCCAGCAGTCACTCCCGGCGCCCGTATCCTCATCTCACCTCGTCGCATGGAAAGGGCGCATGGCCAGCGACCGATGCGGCGGCGGGGGGCGATCGAGCGGGGCTGGGCGTGAGGGGGTTACTCACGCGTGTCCGGGGACTTCCATCGTTGGGGGAGCCCGCCCGCCGTCGGCGTCGACGGGGAACCAGCGTGCGTGTCTTGATGATCCGCGCCCCCGTCACCGGAAACCGTCGGAAACGACGGGGTCCGGATCCGGCTAGGCCTTAACAGGGCCGCCCACCGGACGCGGACGGATAACGATGGCGCGGAGCGATCGGCTTCGTCGAAACGGTACACACTAGACAACACTCCGGACGATGTCCGGCGCTCCGCGACCCTTTCCACCTCTTCAGCGGCCGTCCGCGTGAAGTCCTCCCCCCGTGGCGGAGATGTCGGCGAAGCCGACGGTGGGGGGGAGGGATCGGATGTCGGCCATACCTATGATTGACGACCCCGACACTCCCCCCACCGGTCGCTGCGCGACGAGCTCCCCTCGTGGGGAGGACTTAGCCAGCGCTTTCGTTTCCGCCGCTCACCTTCTATATGCAACCGCTCCTCGACTCCCCCGGAAGACCCATGTCGCGCATCCTGATCACCTCCGCCCTGCCGTACATCAACGGCATCAAGCACCTGGGCAATCTGGCGGGATCGATGTTGCCGGCCGACGTCTATGCGCGCTTCCAGCGGGCCCGGGGCAATGACACCCTCTATATCTGCGCCACCGACGAGCATGGCACCCCGGCCGAGCTGGCCGCCGCCGCCGCCGGCCAGGACGTGGCCGAATATTGCGCCGAGCAGCACGTGATCCAGCACGACATCGGCCGGGCCTTCGGCCTGTCCTGGGACCATTTCGGCCGCTCGTCCTCGCCGCAAAACCATCGCCTGACCCAGCACTTCTGCGAGGTGCTGGAAGCGCGCGGCCTGATCGAGGAGCGGGTCGACCAGATGGTCTATTCCATCGACGACGCGCGCTTCCTGCCCGACCGCTACATCGAGGGCACCTGCCCGCACTGCGGCTTCGAAAAGGCTCGCGGCGACCAATGCGACAACTGCGGCAACCTGCTGGACCCCACCGACCTGAAGGATCCCTATTCGGTGATCTCCGGCTCGCGAAACCTGGAGGTGCGCGACACCCGCCACCTCTACCTTCTTCAGACGAAGGTGGCCGACCGGATCCGGGCCTGGATCGACACCCGCCGGGACTGGCAGCTGCTGGCCAAGTCCATCGCCTACAAGCACCTTGACGAGGGCCTGATCGACCGGGGCATCACCCGCGACCTGGCCTGGGGCATCCCGGTGACCAAGGGCGAGTTCCCGCGTCCGGGCTTCGAGGACAAGGTCTTCTATGTCTGGTTCGACGCCCCGATCGAATATATCGCCGCCACCCAGGAATGGGCCGACCAAGGCGCGGGCCGCGACTGGAAGTCGTGGTGGCGCACCGATGCGGGCGCTGACGACGTTCGCTACGTCCAGTTCATGGGCAAGGACAATGTCGCCTTCCACACGGTCAGCTTTCCCGCGACCATCCTCGGCTCGGAGGAGCCCTGGAAAAGCGTCGACATGCTCAAGGCCTTCAACTGGCTGAACTGGTACGGCGGCAAGTTCTCGACCTCGAACAAGCGCGGCGTGTTCATGGACGCGGCCCTGGAGATCCTGCCGCCCGACTTCTGGCGCTGGTACCTGACCTCCAACGCGCCCGAAAGTTCGGACACCGCCTTCACCTGGGAGCAGTTCACCAGCGCCATCAACCGTGACCTGGCCGACGTGCTGGGCAATTTCGTCAACCGCATCCTGAAGTTCACCGAAGGCAAGTTCGACGGCGTGATCCCCGACGGCGGCGCGCCCGGTCCGCTGGAAGAGAAGCTGTATGCCGACGTCTCCGCCCGCCTGGCCGACCTGACCGAGCAGATGGACGCCATCGAGGTGCGCAAGAGCGCCCAGGCCCTGCGGGCGCTTTGGGTGGTCGGCAACGAGTATTTGCAGGAGGCCGCGCCTTGGACGGCGATCAAGACCGACCGCGACCGCGCCGCCGTGATCGTCCGCACCGCCCTGAACCTGGCGGCGCTGTATGCCCGGATCTCGGCGCCGTTCATCCCGTTCGCGGCCGAGAAGATCGCCGAGGCGTTCGCGATACCGTGGCCGCCCGAGTGGCCGACCACCGACGCGGCGGCCGAGCTGTCGATCCTTCCGGTCGGCCTGTCGGTGCGGGCGCCAGAGGTGCTGTTCAAGAAGATCGAGGACGACCAGATCGCCGAATGGACCGAGCGGTTCGGCGGGGCGGAGTAATGTCGTCCTTCTCCCCTTTCGGGAGAAGGTGGTCTCGCGGAGCGAGGTCGGATGAGGGGCTGACGGGCGGGTCCGCCGCGAGCGGGCAGGGCGGCGCGCCCCCTCATCCGTCAGCTTTGCTGACACCTTCTCCCGCAAGGGGAGAAGGGATTTGAAGGCGTCGTCCCAAACCCGCCTGGGCCTGTTCTACGTCGTCTCCTATCTTGGCACCGGCGTCAGCCTGCCGTTCATCGCCACCTATTTCCATTCGCGCGGCCTGACGGGCGCCCAGATCGGGTTGACCCTGGCCCTGCCGATGCTGATCCGGCCGTTCACCGGTCCGGCCCTAGCGGTGTGGGCCGATGGCTTCGCCCTGCGGCGCACCCCCCTGGCGTGGCTGGCTTTAGGGGCGGGGGCCGGCTATCTCGCCCTGCTGGCCGCCCCGGGGTTCCCGGCTCTGCTGCTTTGCTGGCTGGTCGCCATGACCTGCCTGACCACCCTGACCCCGTTGATCGACGTCATCACCCTGCGGCGCTCGAGGCTGGAGGGCTTCAACTACGGCCTGCCGCGCGGGGCCGGCTCGACGGCGTTCATCGTCGGCAACCTGGCCATGGGCGCATTGCTGGCGGTGGCGGCGCCGAGCATCATCCCGATCTGGATCGCCGTGGCCGTGCTGGGTTGTGGCTTGGTCGCCCTGACGATCCTGCCGCCCGACCGGGTGCACGAAACTCAGGTGGCGCCGGACAAGTCGATGCGCTGGAAGGGGCTGGGCACGCTGCTCCGCGACAAGACCTTCCTGCTCGCCGTGGTGACCGCCGGCCTGATCCAGGGAACCCACGCTTTCTACTATGGCTTCTCGACCCTGCTCTGGCGGCGCGAGGGAATTTCCGAGCCGATGATCGGCGTGCTCTGGGGCGTCGGCGTGGCGGTCGAGGTCGGCTTCATGTGGTTCGCCGAGCCCTGGCGGCGCAAGGTCGGGCCCGAACGACTGCTGGTGCTGGGCGGGGCGGCCGCGGTGATCCGCTGGACGGCCCTGGCGTTCGCCCCGCCGCTATGGCTGCTGTTTCCGCTGCAGGCCCTGCACGCCCTGACCTTCGCGGCCAGCTTCATGGCCTCGCTGCGCCTGATCGAGCGCTTGGCCCCGCCGCAGAGCGCCTCGGCCGCCCAAGCGATCAACTCGGCCCTGTCGGCTGGTTTCATGCTCGGGGTGGCTACCCTGGCGTCTGGCCCGCTGTTCGACGTCTTCGGGGTGAGGGGATATCTGGTGATGGCGGTGATGGGCGCGCTGGGGCTGATCGGGGCGTTGAGGCTGACGGGGCTGGCGGGTCGCTAAGTGGGGTTGGGGACACGCACAAGCGCATGTCCCCGTCAGAGACCCGGCCGGGGACATGCACTTGTGCGCGTCCCCATTCGCGACTGCGGTCTAGATCTCGTAATCCAGCTCGCCCTCAAGCCAGGCGACGATCAGTTCAGCGGCCGCGACGGGGTCCATTTTCGTGGTGTCGATCCGCAACTCCGGCGCTTCCGGCGCTTCGTAGGGGCTGTCGATGCCGGTGAAGTTCTTCAGGTCGCCGGCTCGGGCTTTCTTGTACAGACCCTTGACGTCGCGTTCCTCGGCCACCGCCAAAGGCGTATCGACGAACACCTCGACGAACTCGCCATCCTGCAGGATCTCGCGCGCCAGGCGGCGCTCGGCCCGGAACGGCGAGATGAAGGCGGTCAGCACGATCAGGCCGGCATCGACCATCAGCTTGGCCACCTCGGCGACCCGGCGGATGTTCTCGACCCGGTCCTCCTCGGTGAAGCCGAGGTTCTTGTTGAGGCCGTGGCGGACATTGTCGCCGTCCAGCAGATAGGTGTGGCGGCCCAGGGCGTGCAGCCGCTTCTCGACCAGGTTGGCGATCGTCGACTTGCCGGCGCCCGACAGGCCGGTGAGCCAGACGACCCGGCCGCGCTGGCCCTTCAGGGAGGCGCGCGAGGCCTTGCTGACGTCGGTGTGCTGCCAGTGAATATTGTCGGCCCGGCGCAGAGCGAAGTTCAGCAGGCCCGCACCGACGGTGCGGTTGCTGATCCGATCTATGAGAATGAAGCCGCCCAGATCGCGATTGACGCTGTAGGGCTCGAACGGGATGGCCTGGTCGAGCGACAGGTTCACGAGGCCGATCTCGTTCAGCTCCAGCTTCTTGGCGGCCAGGTGCTCCAGCGTGTTGACGTTCACCCGATGCTTGATCTCGGTGACGCTGGCCCCGACCATCCGCGTGCCGATCTTCAGCAGGTACGAACGGCCCGGGGGCAGGGGCTCGTCGTCCATCCAGACGACGGTGGCCTCGAACTGGCCGGCCACGGCGACGGGGTCGTCCGCGGCCACCAGGATGTCGCCACGGCTGACGTCGATCTCGTCGGCCAGGGTGATCGTCACCGACTGGCCGGCGAAGGCCTGGGGCAGGTCGTCGGGCAGGGTGACGATGCGGGCGACGGTGCTCTCGCGGCCCGAGGGCAGCGACTTGACCTTGTCGCCCGGCTTGACCGTGCCGGCGGCGATCTGGCCGGAGAAGCCCCGGAAGTCGAGGTTGGGGCGGTTGACCCACTGCACCGGCATGCGGAACGCCTGGCTTCGCAGATCGTCCTCGACCTCCACGCCCTCCAGCCAGTCCATCAAGATCGGCCCGTCGAACCACGGCGACTCCTCGCCCCGGCCGGCCATGTTGGCGCCGGTCAGGCCCGAGATTGGGATCGGGGTGAAGACCTGCAGGCCGATCTGGTCGGCGAAGGCCCGGTAGTCGGCGACGATCTCGTCGAACCGCGCCTGGTCCCACCCGACCAGGTCCATCTTGTTCACAGCCAGCACCACGTGGCGGATGCCCAGCAGTTGGACGAGATAGGAGTGACGGCGGGTCTGGGTCAGCACCCCCTTGCGGGCGTCGATCAGGACCACGGCCGCATCGGCGGTCGAGGCGCCGGTGACCATGTTGCGGGTATATTGCTCGTGACCGGGGGTGTCGGCGACGATGAACTTGCGCTTGTCGGTGGAGAAGAACCGGTAGGCGACGTCGATGGTGATGCCCTGCTCGCGCTCGGCGGCCAGACCATCGACCAGCAGAGCGAAATCGATCGCTCCACCCTGGGTGCCGACCCGCTTGGAGTCAGCCTCGAGGGCGGCCATCTGATCCTCGAAGATCATCTTGCTGTCGTACAGCAGGCGGCCGATCAGCGTCGACTTGCCGTCATCCACGCTGCCGCAGGTAATGAAGCGCAGCAGCGACTTGTGCTGGTGGGCCAGCAGATAGGCGTCGATGTCCTCGGCGATCAGGTCGGAGGGCTTGTAGACCGTGTTTACGGAAGCGGGGGCCATCTAGAAATACCCTTCCTGCTTCTTCTTTTCCATCGAGGCCGACTGGTCGTGGTCGATGGCCCGGCCTTGGCGCTCGCTGGTGGTGGTCAGCAGCATTTCCTGGATCACCTCGGGCAGGGTCGAGGCCGTGCTCTCGACGGCCCCGGTCAGCGGATAGCAGCCCAGGGTACGGAACCGCACGCTCTTCATCCGGGGGACTTCGCCGGGACGCAGCCGGAAGCGATCGTCATCGACCATGATCAGGCTTCCGTCGCGCTCGACCACTGGCCGCTCGGCCGCGAAGTATAGCGGGACGATCGGGATGCTCTCCAGGTGGATGTATTGCCAGACATCCAACTCGGTCCAGTTGGAAATCGGGAAGACTCGCAAGCTTTCTCCGGGGTGCTTGCGGGTATTGTAGAGCTTCCACAGTTCGGGCCGCTGGTCCTTGGGGTCCCAGCGCTGCTCAGAGGTGCGGAAGCTAAAGACGCGTTCCTTGGCGCGGCTCTTCTCCTCGTCGCGGCGGGCGCCGCCGAAGGCCGCGTCGAAGCCATGCTTGGCCAGCGCCTGCTTGAGGCCCTCGGTCTTCCAGAGGTCGGTGTGGAGGGCGCTGCCGTGGTCGAACGGATTGATGCCGCGCGCCTCGGCCTCGGGATTCTTGTGCACCAGGAGTTCAAAGCCCAACTGGTTGGCGATGGTGTCGCGCAGGTCGTACATCGCCCGGAACTTCCAGGTTGTGTCGACGTGAAGCAGCGGGAAGGGCGGCTTGGACGGATAGAAGGCCTTGGCGGCCAAGTGCAGCATGACGGCGCTGTCCTTGCCGACCGAATAGAGCATCACAGGCCGTTCGCACTCTGCGGCGACCTCGCGCAGGATGTGGATGCTCTCGGCCTCCAGCCGCTGAAGATGCGTCAGGCGCTCGGGAGTCACGCGAGCCGAAGTCAGCGCACTCATGGACGTGTCCGCAAAGGCGTCGTGCGACAAGGAGGCGACTGGGCTAGGGGGCAAAACGCATGTCCGCAAATGGTAAAGCGCCGCCGCCATGCCATGGGCGCGGCGCCGACCGGTGATCCTGGGACAGCACCTAGGTGCGGCGGAACAGCGGGGCAAGGCGGAGAAAACTGCAGACGCTGTGAGCTTCGATGGGAGGCGCGACCACGGTCGCTGCCTTTCATGACCAAAAGTTCATTCGAGCTTGGGCGCGAACTGTCGCATAACGCCGATATCGGATTGTGGGCTCACCGATGTCATCCTTGGCTGAATTCTTCGCTGCGATCATGCTCTGGCTATCGGCCATGGCCCTGTGCCAGTTCGGCGTGGTCGTCGAGCATCAGGTCAAGGCCCCGTCCAAGGCCGAGCGCACCGTTGCGCGGTCGCCGCGCCAGCAGGCCGTGCAAAGCACCATGACTTGCGCTCATCGCCAGCTTGCCGCGGTTCGCGCCTAGGCCTTTCACGAGCAGGCTTCGCGGCAAGTTCACCTCTGACGGGAAAACCGCCGGAACCCGCTATGCGCGCGGGCTTTTCGCCGTTAGGTTTGAGCGTTGCGCGAGGGTGGGGCGCCCGCGCGGCGGTGTTCATCCGGCCCTACGCCGTTCGCTCTGGGACCATGGCTGCGTATGAAGCCTAAGAAGCGCCAACCGCTTGATTTCTCCGGCATCGCGATGGAACCGCCGGTCGAGGACGTCGGCCGTCAAGTCGAGCCCCAGGCCGATGCGCCGGTCAGCGAACCCGACCTGGATCTGGACATCGCCGCTGTGCCAGAAGCCTCGCCGCCGCCGACGCTTGATCGTGGCCCGCTGAACCCCGAACCCACGCCGATCGTGGAGACGCCAAGGACCGCCGCCCGTCGGGGTTTCTTTGCATCGACGCCAAAGGAGCGTCCGGCCGAGGCCGCGTCCAAGGCCGAAGTCGAAAGGCCATTGCCCGTAGCGCCCCACTCGACCGATCTCGGGGCCGAAGATCGTGTCACACCCGAGCCGGAGCTTGACTTCAAGGTCGTCGATCCGATTCCCGCCTTTGCGGCCTATACGCCACAGCGCCCCAAGCGGAACGCCCAGGTCGAGGCCGAGACGTTCGCGCCGCTGCCCTCCTTCTTGACCGCCTCGGCTGTCCAGTCGCCGGCCCCGGTCGTGGAGCCGGAGGCGCCGGCAAAACGGTCGGAAGCCGCCGTCGCGAAGCCGCGCCAAACCCCGCCAGCGCCGCGGACCGAGCCCACCATCACACCCTTGTCCGCCACCTACGATGACAAGAAGCCGATGCCGGCCCCGCTCTATTGGAGCCTCGCCGTCGCCGCCGCTGCACTGTGGGCGCTGGCGCCGATCGCCTTTGCCCTGGGCTATGGCGCTGGTGTTCCCGCGCTGAAGGTCGATCAGTTCGCCTTGGCGGTGTTCGCCGCCCTGGCGATCGGTCCCGCTCTCCTGACCCTGCTGGGCGCCTACATGCTACGCCAGGCCTTGGCCGTCTCGGCGGAGCTGAAGCGCAATCGCGTGATGACCGACCGCCTGGTGACCCCTGCGGCCCTGGCCTCGGCCGGCGTGACCAGCGCCGTCGAAGGCATTCGCGCCGAGATCGACGCCGCCACAGCCGCCGCCGAGGACGCGCGCGCGCGCGTCCAGGCCCTGCGTGAGGCCTTGGCCGAAGAGACCCTCGCCTTGGCCCAGACCACCAGCGAGTCGGCGCGGATGGTCAAGCAGCTGTCCGACGGACTGGGGCACGAACGCCAGGCCATGCACGCCCTATCGACGACGCTGGACGCCCAGTCCACCGCCGTGGTCGACGCCATCGGCAGCCAGGCGCGGATGGTCGCCGAGGCTTCCGACCTGGCCGAGACCCAGCTTCGCGAAGCCGAAGCCGCGCTCGCCGCCCGAGCCGCCGACCTTGCCGCAGCCGCCTCCGAGGCGTCCGACGCCGCGCGGGTTGGGGCAGAGGACCTCTCGCGGCAAATCGCTCGGCTGGAGACCGCCGGTCAGGGCGTGGGCGACCAGATGGCCGCTGTTGAGCGCAACCTGGCCCAGCAGCGCGCCGTGCTGGTCGCGGCCAGTCAGTCGCTGCGCGCCGACCAGGAAGACTTCGCCGGCGAGGCCGAGACCCGAACCGCCCAGCTCACCGAATTCATCGGCCACACCCGCGCCGGCGCCACCGAGATGGGCGACATGGCGGCCATGGGGGCCGAGGTGCTGCGCGGCCTGATCGGCGCGGCGGCCGACCAATTGCGCGAAGTGGCCGAGACCGCCCGCGCCGAGCGTGAGGCCCTGGCCGCCGAAACCTCCAGCGCGATCACCGCCCTGGCTAGCGCGGCCGGCGGGCAGCGCAGCGATTTAGAGAGCGCGCTCAACGACGCGCTGGACGCCATGGCCGCCGCCGCCCGCAAGGCCAGCGAAGGCGTGGAACAACGGGTCGAGACAGCGCGGGGTCGTGTCGACCAGCTCAATGAGATCGCCTTCGCTGCGGGCCAGAAGGCCGACACGGTGTTTGAGTCGCGCATGGACGAGGCCCGCGATCTGATCGAGCAATCGGCCCAGGTCGTCGAGCAGGCTGGCGCCCGTACGGCCCTGAAATTGGCCGAGAGTGTCGAGACGGCCCGGGCCACCATCGCCGAGATGGAGTCGATGCTGGAGGACGTCGGTCGTCGCACCGCCGACCTGCCGGCCGAAGCCCTGGCCCGCGCCAACGAGGTCCGCGCCCAGATCAACCACGGCATCGAGTCCTTGCGTCTGGCCGCTCGCCAGACCGCCGAGGAGACCGCCGCGATCGACCAGGCGTTCCAGGAGCGGGTTCGTCGCAACTACGACATGCTCAGCGAAGCGGTCAGCCGGATGGGCGTGGCGGGCGCGCCTCAGCCGCCGCCCGCATCGCGGGGAGCCGCGGGGCTAGTGCGTCCGCCTCAAGCCGCCGCCCCGCTGGCGCCGCCCGTGGTCCAGCCGGTCAATGAGCCGAGCGCCGACGAGATCGGCCTGCGCCCCCGCCTTCGCCTGACCCCGACCGCCTCAGATGACGAGTTCCGCTCGATCTTCGACGCCGCCGGTGGCCGCAACGCCGCGCCGCCGCCCGCCCAGCCCACCGAGCAGGCCGAACCACCGGGCGGCTGGTCGTGGCGCAATATGCTGTCGGGCCTGGAAAGCGCCGCGCCGGGCGACGCCGCCCTGGGCGAGAAGATGGCCGCCGAGATCCTGGCCATGGGCATAGACCCGACGGCCCTGCTGCCGCGCGGTCGCATCGACGAGATCGCCGCCACCATCCAGACCCACGACAGTGAGGGCGCCCGTGAGGTGGTCAAGAAACTGGCCCCAGCCGCCATTCGCCGCCTGGTGCGCCGCCTGTTCTCCGACGCGGCTTTGCGCGCCGACGCCGACCGCTTCCTGCGCCGCTATTCAGGCATGATGGACGAGGCGGCTGATCAGGACCGCGAAGGCTTCCTGGTGGCCGCCCTCTTGTCCTCCGACGCTGGACGCGCCTACCTGCTGCTGGACGCGGCTTCCGGCGACCTGGTCTAGGCCGTGAAGCGTCTGTTCGACGTGGCGGCCTCCGGCGGAGCGCTGCTGGTGCTGGCTGTCCCGCTTCTGGTGCTGGCGGGGGTGGTGCGCCTGACCTCGAAGGGGCCGGCGCTCTATTGGTCGCAACGAGTAGGGCGCGGTAACGCGCTGTTCGCGATGCCCAAGTTCCGCACCATGAGTATCGACACGCCGGAGGTCGCCACCCATCTGCTGGAAAGCCCCGATCGCTGGCTCACCCCCTTGGGCGGCCTCCTGCGCAAGACAAGCCTCGACGAATTGCCGCAGCTATGGAGCGTGCTGGTCGGCGACATGAGCCTGGTCGGGCCCCGGCCAGCGCTGTTCAATCAGGATGACCTCGTGGCGCTGCGGACGGCCGCCGGCGTCGAGACGCTGCGGCCCGGCGTCACCGGATGGGCCCAGATCAACGGCCGCGACGAGATCGCCACACCGGCGAAGGTGGCTTTGGACGCCGAATATTTGCGGCGCCAGGGGTTCTGGTTCGACCTGCGGATTTTGCTCGCCACCGTGCTGCCCGTCATGACGGGCATGGGTGTAACGCGATAGGGATGCAGTCCTCCTCCCGTAGGGGAGGTGGTCGCGCAGCGACCGGTGGGGGGAGATTTACGACGCTCGATCTTGTCCGTGACTACCTGCCGATCACTCCCCACTCCGTCGGCTTCGCCGACACCTCCCCCACAGCGGGAAGACTTGTCAGGATAGCGCTGCGTAGGCCTTCTCCAACGCCGCCACGAACGCCGCGTTGCTCGCCAACTCCCGGCTGAACACCGGCTCCAACTTCAGGAACGACGCCACATCGGTCGAAGCGTCGCCGGTGCAGGCGGCCGCCGTCTCGGCCAAACGCTCAGCCAAGGGATCGACGATCTTCACGCCCTCGGCGGCGCGGCGGCGGATGACGTGCATCCAGGCGGCCAAGGGCAGGGCCAGGCGGTCGACCGAGCGGCCGGCCTCCAGCGCATCGACCACCGTGCCCAGGATACGGAACGGCAGTTTTTGAGAGCCGTCCCAGGCGATCTGGCTCAGCAGGTGGCGGATTTCGGGATTGCGGAACCGGGCCAGGATGGCCTGGGCGTAGGCGGCCAGGTCCAGGCCGCGCGGGGCGGTCAAGGTGGGGATGATGTCCTGGACCATCAGATCCTCGGCGATCTGGGCCAGATCCGGATCGCTGATGGCCTCGAACACCGTTTCATGACCTTTCAGCAGGCCGGCATAGGCGATGGTCGAGTGCACGCCGTTCAGCAGCCGCAGCTTGGCGCGTTCGAAGCCGCGAACGTCGTCGGTCAGGGTGACGCCGACCGACGCCAGGTCGGGCGCGTCGTCTCCGAGCACGTCCTCGACAACCCACTGGGTAAAGGCTTCGCGCTGGATCGGCCAGGCGTCGGACAGGCCGGTGGCCTTCTCGACCCGCTCGCGCAGGGCGTCGTCGGTGGCCGGGGTAATGCTGTCGACCATGGTGCGCGGGAAGCGGCCCTCGGTCTCGATCCAGGCGGCGAGTTCCGGATCAATCGCCTCTGCGAAGGCGACGGTCGCCGCCTTCAGCCGCCAGCCGTTGTCTGCGAGGTTGTCGCAGGCCACCGCGGCATAGGGCGGCAGCCCGGCCAGATGGCGACGGCGCAGGCCCTCGACGAGATAACCCACGGCGCTGACCGGCTCGCGCGGATGGGCCAGGTCATGGACAATGTCGGGATGGGCGGTGTCCAGCTTGCCGTCGCCGGTTAGGCAATAGCCCTTTTCGGTCACCGTCAGCGTGACCATCCGGGTCATCGGCGCGGCCAGGCGGGCGAAGACGGCGGGCGGATCCTCGGGCGCGACCAGCACTTCCAGGATCGAGCCTACGATGCGGAAGGTGGTTTCGGCGTCCAACTGGGCCAAGGTGTAGAGGCCGTCTTGCGGCTCCAACGCGTCGCGGACGCCCGGGCTCTTCAGCGAGACGGCGCAGATCCCCCAGCGCGGGTCGCTGTTCAGAAGCTGGTCGAAATAGCAGGCCTGGTGGGCTCGGTGAAACGCGCCTGGCCCGAAGTGCACGACGCCGACGGTCACCTTGTCGCGATCATAGGCCGGCTGCGCGACGCTCGGAATGGTGGCGGGATAGCTGACGGCGTTGAGGCGCAGCGGGCGAGAGACGGTGTCGGTCAAAGGGTCACGCCTTGTTTCCAGATGGCGATTTCGCGCTCGCCGTTGAGTTCAGCCTTGGTCTGCTGGCCCGAGGCCGTGGCCACCACCAGGTCCATCAGGGAGTCGGCCGCCGCGTCCATGGTCACGCCCGCCAGCACGACCCCAGCGTCGAAGTCGATCCAGCCCGGCTTTCGCGCGGCCAGAGCGCTGTTGGACGCGATCTTCAGGGTCGGGGCGGGAAAGCCGAGTGGCGTGCCGCGACCGGTGGTGAACAGGATCACCGTCGCACCCGCCGCGGTCAGGGCGGTGGACGACACGGCGTCATTGCCGGGCGCCTCTAGCAGGGTCAGGCCGTGCGGCCCGACCTGATCGCCATAGCGCAGCACCTCGACCAGCGATGAGCGGCCGCCCTTCTGCACCGCGCCGAGGGACTTCTCCTCGAGGGTGGTGATGCCGCCGGCGATGTTGCCGGGCGAGGGGTTCTCGTAGATTGGCTGGTGGTTATCGATGAAGTAGCGCTTGAAGTCGTCGATCACCCGCACCGCGCCGTCAAACACGGCCCGGCTGGCCGAGCGCGACAGCAGCACCTGCTCGGCGCCGAATACCTCTGGAATTTCGGTCAAGACCGGCGTGCCGCCAGCGTCGGAGACCTTGTCTGCGATGCGGCCGACCAGCGGATTGGCGGTGACGCCGGAAAAGCCATCAGAACCGCCGCACTTGAGGCCGACAACCAGGTCCGCCAGCGGCGCGGGTTCGCGGTGGTCGCGCTCGGCGATCTCGATCAGGGCCTCGATGGCGGCCAAGCCGTCTTCCTGTTCGTCATCGACCATCTGGGTGGTGAACGAGCGCAGGCGTTCGGGATCCAGGCCCGGCGCGGACTCCAGCAGCGCCTTCAGCTGATTGTTTTCGCAGCCCAGACCCAGGATCAGCACGCCGCCGGCGTTTGGATGGGCCGCCAAACCGGCGATCAGCTTGCGGGTGTGGATCAGATCGTCTCCCAACTGCGAGCAGCCGAACGGGTGAGGGAAGGCAAAGACCCCATCCACCCGGCCGGCAAAGCGCTCATTGGCCTTCTCGGCGATCCGCCGGGCGGTGTTGGCCACGCAGCCAACCGTGCATAGCACCCAGATCTCGTTGCGGGTCCCGACCCGACCATTCTTGCGGCGATAGCCCAGGAAGCTTCCCGGCGGCGGAGCGGGGTGGTCATCCGGTGTCGCAACGGCGTAGGTGAAGTCCTCGACGCCCGACAGCCGGGTTTCGACATTATGGACATGGACGTGATCGCCGACGGCGATCTCCACCGTGGCCCGGCCAATCGGCCAACCGTATTTCAAGACGTCCTCGCCTTTGGCCGCGGCTCGCTGAGCGATCTTGTGGCCCTTGGGAATGTCGGCGCGAGCGATGATCGACTGACCATGCAGGTCGAGCGTCTCGCCCGCCACGAGGTCGCGAAGCGCCGTGGCGACGTGGTCGCGTGGATCGACCCCGTGGATCGATTCGGTGGCGGCGGAGGGCGGGTCACTCATCAAACTGTTGGTCATTGGGACATTTCGTGTTGCCATCCCCGTCAACGAGGTGGGGAAACCGGTGTCAGCATAGGCCAATTACGCCTGTCCGCGCATCTGTAGCGACGCCTTCTTGCGTAGAGTATGACAAAACAAACCAACGATCGCTGCATGGAAACGCTTTGACCTCGTCCAACACCCCCCTGACGGACAACGATGGCCCGGAACCCGAGTCCGGCCTCGAAGGTGGTCGCAAGCGCGCCACCATCAACGACATCGCCCGCCTGGCGGGGGTGTCGAAGAAGACCGTCTCGCGCGTCATCAACCAGTCGCCCTTCGTGCGCGACGAGACCCGCGAGCGTATCGAGGCGGTGATCGCCGAGTGGGGCTACGCGCCCGATCCCCAGGCGCGGGGCCTGGCGTTCCGCCGCTCGTTCCTGATCGGCATGATCTACGACAATCCTAACCCGCAATATGTCGTCAACATGCAACTGGGCTTGCTGGATGGTATCCGGGGCTCTGGGTTTGAGCTGGTGGTGCATCCTTGCGATCGTTCCAGCCCGACCTTCCTGCAGGATGTACGCACCTTCGTCGAGCGCCAGAAGCTGTTTGGAGTGGTGCTGCCGCCGTCGGTCTCGGAAGACGAACGGGTGGCCAAGCTACTGCGCGAGATCGGCTGCGAATATATCCGCATCGCCTCGGTCGAGCTGGACAAGCCCGAGCATATGATCGTCGGTCACGACCGATTGGGCGGCGAGGCCATGGGCGCCCACCTGGTCGAATTGGGCCATCGGCGGATCGGCTTCATCAGCGGCTTGCCAAGCTTCCGTTCGTCGCACGAGCGGCGAGGGGGTTTGGAGGACGCCCTGAACAAGGCCGGCCTGAAGCTCGAAGACGACTACGTGGTCCAAGGCGCCTATACCTTCGAGTCGGGCCTGGCCTGCGGCGAGACCCTGCTGGCGATGGACCCGCGTCCAACGGCGATTTTCGCCGGTAACGATGAGATGGCCGCGGGCGTTCTGCAGGCGGCGCGACGGGCGGGCCTGCAGGTTCCCGCCGACCTGACGGTGGTCGGGTTCGACGACTTCCAGATCGCCCAGGCCGTCTGGCCGCCCTTGACGACGATCCATATTCCGACCCGCGAAGTGGGCCGGATCGCCGCCGAGAAACTGATTAACGCCGCAGTTCGTGAGAAGCGTGATCCGAACAGCCCGATCCCCTATCTGGTCGTTCGGGAGTCGTCGGCCCCACCATCCTCGGTGTAGGGTCGGCCGCGCCGACGTGGCTTGCATAGCGTCATGACACCGGTTACCAAGCGCGTCGAAACGGCCGGTCAACGCCGTCGGCGGATTAGGGAGTAGGAGACGCCAATGGCTCGGCCTCTGATATTTCACGATGACCGCCTGTTCCCGGCAGACGAGCGCACGCGGGGCATCGCCCGTACGCTGTATGGCCAGGTCAAGGATCTGCCGATCATCAGCCCGCATGGTCACACCGACCCGTCCTGGTTCGCGACCAATGCCCCTTTCGAGGACGCCACCGACCTGCTGCTGGCGCCCGACCACTACCTGTTCCGCATGCTCTACAGCCAGGGGATCAGCCTCGACTCGCTGAAGGTCCGCTCCAAGGCCGGCGTGCCGGCGACCGACCCGCGCGCCGCCTGGCGGCTGCTAGCCGAGAACTTCCACCTGTTCCGCGGTACGCCGTCCTGGATCTGGCTGAACCACGTTTTCAGCAAGGTGTTTGGGTTCGAGGTCTTCTTGGGCGCCGACACCGCCGATCTCTATTTCGACCGGATCAACGAAGCGCTGGCCACGGAGGCCTACCGACCCCGCGCCCTGTTCGACCGCTTCAACATCGAGACCCTCGCCACCACCGAGGGTCCTCACGATAGTCTCAAGCATCACCACGCCATCCGTGAGAGCGGTTGGGGCGGCCATGTGATCACGGCCTATCGTCCCGACGCCGTCATCGATTTCGAGGACGAGCGTTTCGGCTGGTCGTTCGACCGCTTCGCTGAAGTGTCAGGCCAGGACGTCACCAGTTGGCGCGGTTATCTCGAAGGCCACCGCATCCGCCGCGCCGCCTTCATCGACGCAGGCGCCACCTCCAGCGATCACGGCCATCCGACCGCGGCCACCGCCGACCTCAGCGACGTCGAGGCCGAGGCCCTGTTCCAGAGCCTGCTAAAGGGCGAGGTGACGCCCGCCAAGGCCGAGCTGTTCCGCGCCCAGATGCTGACCGAGATGGCCAAGATGAGCCTGGACGACGGGCTGGTCATGCAGATCCACCCCGGCTCGCACCGCAACCACAACACCGGCCTGCTGGACAGCCACGGTCGCGACAAGGGCGCCGACATCCCGATGCAGACTGAATATGTCAGCGCCCTCAAGCCGTTGCTCAGCAAGTTCGGCAATGACCCGCGCCTGTCGATCATCCTCTTCACGCTGGACGAGACGGTCTACAGCCGCGAATTGGCCCCTCTGGCCGGCCACTATCCGGTGCTGAAGCTGGGTCCGTCCTGGTGGTTCCACGACAGCCCAGAGGGTATGATGCGGTTCCGCGAGCAGGTCACCGAGACGGCGGGATTCTACAACACCGTCGGCTTCAACGACGACACCCGCGCCTTCCTGT
Organism: Caulobacter sp.; assembly: GCA_014378155.1. Taxonomy (GTDB): domain Bacteria; phylum Pseudomonadota; class Alphaproteobacteria; order Caulobacterales; family Caulobacteraceae; genus Caulobacter. Next base: position 20,781 of record JACMOF010000098.1, read on the forward strand.
CGATCCCGGCCCGCCACGACGTGGCCCGCCGCGTGGACAGCAGCTTCCTGGCCCGCATGGTCGCCGAGCACCGCATGGACGAGGTCGAGGCCGCCGAGCTGATCGTCGACCTGACGTACAACCTGCCTAAGAAGGCCTACAAACTCGACCAACCGCGGACCGTCCAACCGACGCCCGCCACACAATACGCCGCCGAATAGATTTCCCGGAGCTCCAAGATGTTCGCCAAGACCTACCACGCCACCCACCCCGACATGATGTACGCGGTCAGCAATGACGACCTGCGCGATCGTTACCTGATGCAGGGTCTGTTCGCGGCCGACGAAATTGTGCTGCAGTACAATCACGCCGAACGCTTCGTGATCGGTGGTGCGGCCCCGGTCTCGACCGCCGTCAAGCTGCCCGACCAGACCGAGCCCGCCTCGGCCGCCGGTCATCCGTTCCTGGAACGCCGCGAGCTGGGCGCCATCAATGTCGGCGGTGGCGTCGGCAAGGTGACCGTGGACGGCCTCGCCTACGACATCGAGCCGCGCGACGGCATCTATGTGACCATGGGCTCCAAGGACGTGACGTTCGAGAGCGCCGACGCCGCCAACCCGGCCCGCTTTTACATCACCAGCCTGCCGGCTCACACCGCCTTCGAGACCAAGAAGCTCGAGTTCGCCAACGCCGTCCCGCTGGAGCGCGGCGCGCTGGAGACCTCCAACGAACGCACCATCTACCAGTACATCGTGCCGACCACGTGCAAGTCGGCCCAACTGCTGCTGGGCATGACCGTGCTGAAGCCGGGCAGCGTCTGGAACACCATGCCGCCTCACCTGCACGACCGCCGTTCGGAAGCCTATTTCTACTTCGGCCTGGGCGACAACGACCGGGTCTTCCACTACATGGGCGAGCCGGACGAGATGCGTCACATCGTGATCGCCAACCAGGAAGCCGTGATGAGCCCGCCGTGGTCGATCCACATGGGTTCGGGCACCTCGAACTACACCTTCATCTGGGCGATGGGCGGCGAGAACCTCGACTATACCGACATGAACGTGCTGGACATCTGCCAGCTGAAGTAGGGGTGGGGACCGCTCCACTTCCCTGCGGCTGTCATCCCGGCCGCAGCCAAGCGAAAACCCGGGACCGCCGCAAGCGCCTGCGTTTGCGGCGGTCCCGGATCGGCCCTTCAGGCCGTCTGGGATGACAAGATTTAGATCAGGAAGACAGCATCATGGCCCATCCGTTCAGCCTCGAAGGTAAGGTCGCCCTCGTCACCGGCGCCAACACCGGTCTCGGCCAGGCGGTGGCCGTGGCCATGGCGCAAGCCGGCGCGGACGTCGCCGTCGCCGGCCGCAGCACCCCGACCGAGACGCAAGCCCTGGTGGAGGCCACGGGCCGCAAGTTCCTGTCGATTCAGGCCGATTTCGGCGCGATCGAGCCCGTGCAGCGCGTGATCGACGAGACCGTCAGCGCCTTCGGCAAGGTCGATATCCTGGTCAACAACGCCGGCATCATCCGTCGCGCCGACAGCATCGACTTCTCCGAAGCCGACTGGGACGCGGTGATGGACACCAATCTGAAGGTCGTCTTCTTCCTGACCCAGGCCTTCGCCAAGCAGATTCTAAAGCAGGGCGGAGAAGGCTCGATCGGCAAGATCATCAACATCGCCAGCCTGCTGTCGTTCCAGGGCGGCATTCGCGTCCCATCCTACACCGCCAGCAAGAGCGGCCTGGCGGGCTTGACCAAGATCCTGGCCAACGAATGGGCGGCCAAGGGCATCAATGTCAACGCCATCGCGCCAGGCTATTTCGACACCAACAATACCGAGGCCCTGCGCAACGACGCCGACCGCAACGCCTCGATCCTGGCTCGCATTCCGGCCGGCCGTTGGGGTCAACCAGGCGACTTGGGCGGGGCGGCGGTGTTCCTCGCCTCCTCGGCCTCGGACTATGTTCAGGGGATTACCTTGCCCGTGGATGGCGGTTGGTTGGCGCGCTAGAGGCTGATTTCTGCGCAAGCCTGCGATTGGTACCGTAACCATTGCGCTTGCCGCCTTTTCCCGGTGATCAAAGCGCGGTAAGGGCGCCGCTACGTCAGACTGGGCCCGGCGTCCAGCTGTCGTCTAGTTCATTTCTACCCTGATGAGCCGTCGCCGTTTCGCGGCGGCCTCGGAGCTCCGCGCATGCGCAATCCCCTGTCGGTGTTCTTGTCGTCCGAGGGGGATCGCCCCACCAGCCGCAACGTCCGGCAGAACGCCCACCTGCTGAGCGACCTGCTGAACGAGGCCATCGCCTATCTCGATGGCGACGAGGCCGCCAAGCTGGTGGCCACCGCCCGCAAGGCCGCCTCGCAGGATAGGCCGGACGGCGAGGCCGCGCGGCTGGACCATCTGTTCGCCGACCTGTCCAGCGACCAGGCGATCTTCCTGGCCCGCGCCCTGGCCAGCCACTCGATGCTAGCCAATATCGGCGAGGACGTCGCCGGTCGCCGTCGCCACGCCGAGGCCGACGCCCAGCCGGGCGATGATCGCCCCCGCACCCTGGTCGACGCCGTCAAGGCGCTGGTCGCCCAGGGCAAGACCCCAGCCGAGCTGACCAAGGTGCTGGCCGCAATGAATGTGGTGCCGGTGCTGACCGCCCACCCCACCGAGGTGCGCCGCCGCAGCATGGTCGACCGCGAGACCGAGATCTCGCGCTTGATGGCTCTGCGCCGCCACCACCTGCCGGCCGATCTCGAGGCCGACATCCGCGAGCGCCTTTTCCGCGAGATCGCCCTGATGTGGCGCACCCGGCTTTATCGTCCCGAACGGATCACCGTGAAGGACGAGATCCGCAACGCCCTGTCGATCGTCCGCACCTCAATCCTGCCGGCGATCGTCGACCTCTATGGCGACTGGTCGGCCCAGATCGGCGAGCATGGCCAGATGGCCCCGCTGCTGAAGATGGGCTCGTGGCTGGGCGGCGACCGCGACGGTCACCCCGGCGTCAATGGCGACACCCTCAAGCTGGCCCTGGCCTCCCAGGCTCGGGTCATCCTCGACTGGTACGCCGCCGAGGTGCGCAAGCTGTGGTCCAACCTGGCGGTCTCCACCGCCTATGCGCCGGTCTCGGACGAGGTGAGGGCCTTGGCGGCCCAGACGCAGGACCCGTCCGTTCATCGCATGGACGAGCCCTATCGCCTGGCCCTGGAGCTGATCTTCGATCGTCTCTCGGCGGTGTCGCAGAAGCTGACCAACCAGTGGGTGGCCTTCGCCAACGGTCGCACGGAGGTCGAGCCCTATGCTCATCCCGAGGCCTTCGTGGCAGACCTGAAGATCATCATCGACAGCCTCGAACGCAACGGCGGCGAGCGCTTGGTCGGCACAGCCCTGCGGACCTTGGTCGAGGTGGCCCAGGCCTGCGGCTTTCACCTGATGAGCCTGGATCTACGCCAGAACGCCGACGTCCACGAGCGCACCCTGCACGAACTGTTCCAGCGGGCCGGCACCGGCGTGAAGTACCTGGACCTCGACGAGGAAGCCCGCTCCAAGCTGCTGATCAACGAGTTGTCGCATCAGCGGCCGCTGGTCTCGCCGTTCACCGCCTATGGCGAGGAAACGACCAAGGAGCTGGCGACCATGGAGGCCGCCGCCCAGATGGTGCGCGACTACGGCCACGGCTGCCTCGGCGCCTATGTGATCTCCAAGTCGGCGACCCTGTCGGACATCCTCGAGCCACTGGTTCTGCTCAAGCAGGTCGGCCTGGTCTGGGGCGGGGCGGCGCCGCGCGCCTCTGTGAAGATCAGCCCGCTGTTCGAGACCATCGAGGATCTGGAGAACGGTCCCCGCGTGCTGCGCCAATGGCTGGAACTGCCGCTTAGCCGCACCATCCTGGGCGACCGGCCGGTGCAGGAAATCATGCTCGGCTATTCGGACAGCAACAAGGACGGCGGCTATGTGGCCTCGCGGCGCGGCGTGGCGCGCGGCGCTTCCGCCCTGGCCTTCGAGGCCGAGCGCATGGGCGTTGGGCTGCAGCTGTTCCATGGCCGCGGCGGGTCGGTCGGGCGGGGCGGGGGACCGGCCGCCGAAGCGGTGATGGCCCAGCCGGCAGGCACCGTCCAGGGCCGAATCCGCATGACCGAGCAGGGCGAGATGATCGCCCGACGGTTCGGCGACCAGCCCACCGCCCGCCGCAACCTCGACGGACTTGCCGCTGCGGCCCTGATGGCCAGCGAGCGCCCGGTTCAACGCCCCGACCCCAAGGTCGACGCGGCGATGACCGCTCTGGCCGAGGCCTCCTTCCATGGCTTCCGGGCCCTGGTGTACGACGACCCGGCCTTCGAAGACTTCTTCTGGTCCGCCACGCCGATCGGCGAGATCGTCGGCCTCAACATTGGCAGCCGGCCCGCCTCGCGTACCGCCAGCCGCAAGATCGAAGACCTTCGGGCCATCCCCTGGGTGTTTTCCTGGTCGCAGGCCCGTTTCATGCTGCCCGGCTGGTACGGCTTCGCCGCTGGTGTCGAACGGGCTGGGCTCTCGACGGGGCAACTGCAGGACCTGGCCGGCGGCTTCGACTTCTTCGGGGCCTTGCTCTCCAACATGGAGCTGGCCCTGGCCCAGAGCCACATGGGCATCGCCGCGCGATACATGGCCCTGTCGCCCGACACGACCGACGCCCAGCGGATTTTTGACACCATCCAGGCCGAGCACGACAGCGCCTCGAAGATCGCCCTGGCGATCCGGGGCGGAAGCGCCCTGCTCGACAACCAGCCGGAGCTGGCCGAGTCCGTCGCCTTGGCCGGCCTGTCGGTCGATCCGCTGAACCACCTGCAGCTTGAGCTGCTAGCCCGTCGCCGGGCCGGCGATCAGGACGAGAACGTGCGTCTGGCCATCCAGCTGACCGTGGCCGGCATCGCGGCGGGCCTGCGCAACACGGGATGAGGGCAGTGGTGCTGACGGGGACGTGCCCTTGGGCGTGTCCCCAGACAGGGCAGGGCTTCATTGGGGACACGCCTAAGGGCATTTACCCGACCCTACTGCTGCTGATTTTCATCCCTTCCGTCAAAACATAAAACACCATTTTCAACGGGCTTGCACAAGGCGGCGCTTCGGGGTAAATTCCCAATTGACACCGGTGGCAAAGTGGCCTGTCCACTTCCGCTTCTGGTATCATGACGTTTTGGATTGGTCTGCCCAATTCCAGACGTTCGCGGCTCTTTCTGAGTTCGCTCCTGCGCAAACTCGGGCGTCGAGCTTCGGCCTGACGCCCTTTATTTACGACACGCCCTGCGCCGCGATCCGAGGCAATCGGGGCGGCGGCGGGGCAGGGTGGAAACAAAGGACGATCGACCAGAGCCATGGAATTGACGTTGCGGGAGCCCCCGATGTGGCGTCCGACCGCGACCCGGTCTAAACGGTCGCCCAGCGCCGAACGCGGCGAAATCTTCCACGCTAAGGCCACA
>JACMOF010000099.1 GCA_014378155.1 Caulobacter sp.
CGGCGACATGGAATATATGGCGCGCCTGAACGCCCAGCGCGCCACCACCGTGAACAGGTTCCCCGTCGTCGCCGGCCGCGTTATGAGCGAGGACGACGTCTACAAGCCCGCAGGAGGCCCGGCCGGCGACATCTATTCCAAGGGCTCCAACATCATGCACACGCTACGCGCCACGATCGGCGATGAAGCGTTCTTCAGGTCGGTGCGCACCCTGGTCTATGGCCGGCCCGATCCGAAACCGGGCAACTTCCAGCCGCGCTACGCCACCACCAAGGATTTCATCCGCATCGTCAACGCTGCGACGGGCAAGGACTATCAGTGGTTCTTCGACGCCTACTTCTATCAGGCCAAGCTGCCGGAATTGCTGCAGACCCGCGACGGCGACGACCTGGTGCTGAGCTGGAAGACTCCCTCGGGCAAGCCCTTCCCGATGCCCGTCGAGGTCAAGGTCGGCGACAAGCTCGTCACCTTGCCCATGGCCGACGGCGCGGGGCGGATCAAGGTCGGCGACACCGTGCCGGTGATCGTCGATCCAGCTTCCAAGATCCTGCGTCGCCAGCCCTATCTGGAAGAGTACCAGGCCTGGAAGAAGGTCACGGACGACGCGGCGAAAGCGGCCGCTGAAGCCGCCAAGAAACCGTAGAGCCCAAGCTTGCCTCCGTCGTCGCAACCCGCTCGGCATGACGGAGGCCATGCGGACGCGATCGGTCATCTTTGGTTGACCCTGTTCCTTCACGGCTTGTAGTCCAAGTCCCAGTAAGGCTTTGCGCTCAAACCTGAGCTCGGAAAGCCATGCTGACGCCCAACCATGTCGTGACCACCGCCCGCGCCGTCCTGGTGGCCGGAGCCGTATCCGCAGCCATTCTGATGCTGGGTCCCTATCAGGGCCTGGAGCACGTGTTCGGCCTCAGCGACAAGGTCGCCCACGCCCTCGCCTTCGGCGCCCTGCTGGCCGTTTCGTTCATCGCCTTTCCGCGCATGCGCCGCCGCGACCTGGCGATCGCCGCAGTGATGCTGGGCGCGAGCGTCGAGGTGGCCCAACTGTTCACCCCCGGCCGCAGCGCCTCGTTCGGCGACCTGGCGGCCGACACGATCGGCGTCTGCGTGATCCACTTCGCCAGCCAGATCGAAGGCCTGCGCGCCTTGGCGCGTAAGCGCGGCGGCGCCAGCTTCAGCGACATCCTGGCCCAGGACCGCCGACGCGGCGCCCGACGCCTGGCGCCGGTCGCCAAGGCGGTGTTCTCACCCTCCACGCTCGCGTCGGACGTCGAACGCCCGGTCCGGTTCGCCAACCGGGCGTCGCAGCGCTTTCCCTCGAGTCGTCGGTCGGCCTAGAGACCGAAAACCACCGACCACAGGGCGATATTGGCGATCGCCGTGGCGACCATGGCCCACCGCAGACGACGCCTGACGCACAGTTGCCGGCCATGGGCGTCAAGCGTCGGATTGCTCAGCATCTAGAGCATTTTTCGAGCGAAGTGGTTCCGGTTCGCGTGAAGAAAAATGCGTCAAAACAAAAGATTAGAGCTCACGGCCTGACGCAGTCAGGTCGGGAAATGCTCTAGCCCTCTTCGCCAAGCCCCCGTCTCTGGGTCAGCTTGGCGGTGAGTCGATGCAAG
>JACMOF010000009.1 GCA_014378155.1 Caulobacter sp.
CGCGAAACGCGGGGCGAACACTGACGTCACCTTCTATAACGCGATCCTACCCCAATAGCTTCCGACGGTTTCACCGGGTAGGCGCCGCGCCTCCTGAAGCCGCCCGCAGCCGGCCAGGAGATCCGTCGGGCTCGCCGGGTAGTGCGCCGGACATGCCGATGACCAATCTCGAGATCCGACTAGCCGCGCTTCAATTTCTCGTCCTCCGTATTTGCGCGGCGCTGTCGGTCACGCGGAAGAAAGGTGCTCGGACCCCATGGCCGAGCCCGGCTCGCTGTGCGCCGTTGCGTCCAGGCAAATCGATGAAGCGAGGTTGGCCTTCGATGCGTCGGGTGGCAGCGGCGCAGCCAGTCGCTAGACCTCGATCAGTCTGTTGCGAATGGCGTAGCGTACGATGTCGGCGAGCGAATGCGCGCCCAATTTGCGCATGATGTTTCCGCGGTGGCTCTCGACCGTCTTGACGCTGATGTCCAGCATCGAGGCGATAACCTTGTTGCTGCGGGATTCCGCCAGCAGTTGAACGATCAGCAGCTCGCGCGTCGTCAGCGCCTCCGAGCCCTCAATGACCCCGCCAAGGCCGTGTCCTCTAGGGGATGGATAGCTGCGCAGAACAGCGGCGGTTATGCCGGGACAGAAGTAGGGCTTGTGGTTCATTAGGGACGCCACGGCGGCGATGATGTTTTCCGTCGACGCCGACTTCCGTACGAACCCTCGCGCGCCGGCGCTCAGCACTTCGCGAACCAGTTGCTCGCTGTCATGCATCGTGAAGATGAGCAATTCGGTGTGGGTCTTCAGCTTCCGAACGTCTCGCGCAACGATGACGCCGCTCAGATCCGGCATGCTGATGTCCAGGATCATGACGTCGGGCGTTAGTTCCTTGGCCATCCGCACCGCGTCTCGGCCATTTGAGGCCTCACCGCAGATCGTCCACCCTGGCTGGGACTCGAGCGCCTCGCGCAAACCCGCCCTGACGATGGAATGATCGTCGGCCAGCAAGATTGTGGGCGAACTTGTCGATAGCATCGAAAACTCTCGGTGGAATAGTGAAGACGCGCGTTAATTCTCTACTTTCGTTTGAAATAGATGGTGAATTCGCCGCGCAAGGTTGCAACAAGCTGCAGCATTGAGATTAGGAATCGCTTGGGGGCACATATTGGTAGGTGCAAAAGGCGTTCGATCTGGCGGGTCTCGCAGGAGACCCTTCTGTTCACCGGCGGCTTGCTGCTGCTGATCGGCTCGTTTCAAGATCTTGTCGAGTGTCCTGGCGCCGAACGCAGCACTCGCGCCACCGCCCGCGCCGCTGGCCGAACGACCGGTCGGCATCGTGATTTCCCCCTTGCAGCGGCGACCGCCTATCGCGAGCGCCCCCGGGCCGAGACGGGCCACAAGGCCACAAGGGTGTCGCCATCCACCACATGATAGGTGTCGTAGAGGTTTACGGTGGGATCGCAGTGCGGCGCGCCCAGGATCACCCGGTCGCCCAAGGCGGGCGCCGCTTGGCCTGAGGGTGGCAGGATCGCCCCGTGCTCGTCGCCCATGAAAAAATAGCGCGAGCCTTCCGGCGCGCCGCCTAGCACTTTTGGCGGTTCGGCGTCGGTCGACATAGCCTTGAAGCCCGCATCGACAGTGGCCATGCCGGGGGTGTTGGCGCTGACGACTCGGGCGTCGATCAGCAGCGACGCCTCGTAGGGACTGGCGGCCGCGCCGTCGCCGGCGATGTCGCAGACCAGGTACTGGCCGTCCATGAATACGTAGGAGCCGACTTGGAACTCGGTGAAGATTCCAAGCTCGGCGTCGATGCGGTGTGAACCCGTACCCGAGCCGGATACGATGGGCGGCGGGCCTCCAGCTGCGGTCAAGGCTTCGATCACCGAGCGGATATAGTCGCCGCGGCCCTCCAGGTTGGCCTTGCGGTCGGCGAAACTCTCGATGTGCTGCTGCATGCCGCAATAGCATTGCAGCCCGGCATAGATCAGTCCGGGCTGGCCGCCGATGGCCTCCAACAGCGCGACTGCGGCTGCGGGCGAGGCGACGCCGGTGCGGTGGATGCCTGGATCCAGATCGATCATGACCTTCAGCGGCTTCCCGGCCGCGGCGGCGGCCAGGCCGAGCGCCGCGATATTGGCAGGGTGATCGGTAACGACCATCAGGTCGGTCGTCACGGCGTTGAGGGCGATCAGGCGCGCGATGGCCGGGGTTGAAACCACGGGCGAGGTGATCAGCAGGCCGTTCGTCACGCCGCCTTCGGCAAGGGCCTCGGCCTCGCCGATCTTGGCGCAGCACAGGCCCACGGCGCCGGCCGCAAGTTGCAGCTTGGCTATGTCGACGCTCTTGTGGGTCTTGGCGTGGGGACGCAGCTTCAGACCCTTGCCAGCGGCAAACTCGGCCATGCGGGCGATATTGCGTTCCAAGGCAGGCTTGTCGATCACCAGCACCGGCGTGTTGAGATCACGACGCGAGCCTTGGGCGCCGATCAGGTGGGCGTGCAGGTCGTGGTCGGTCATGGCGCGGTTCCGATCAGAGGCCGAAAAATTCGGTCAGGTGTGTATTGGCGAACTTACCGGTCGGGTCCCAGGTCTTGCGCGCGGCCAGGAAATCGGCGGCGCGCGGATAAAGCCTTACACCCTAGCGCACCCGGGATTGTCCGCCTTACCGACCAGTGAAGATAGGACAATATTCCTAATTATGCCCTTTACATACCTGACAAATTAGGGGGATTCCGGCTATCGTTCCGCTATGGAACGGCTAGCTGAAATAGAGGCCACTCGGGGCTGCGGTCACATCGCCACCCTTACCGACGTGCGCGGCGGCGAAATAGGGTTTAATGTTGAGCTATGGCGCGATTGTTCTGGGCGCGTTGTAGTCCGCGCTTACAACGAGGCGGGCTACAATTGGACAGAGATTGACCTATGGGATCTTGTGTCGTGGCTCAAGAATGGACCTGAACTTCACCGTGACACCTCCACACCCATTAGAGTCGATACTAGTGGACATCGAAAAGGCCATTGACGCAGGGTTATTCTATTTAGCTGTGCATCTTGCGCTTTCAGTTCCGGATATCTGCGGGTCGCTTGAATGCGACTTAGACCCAGATAAGCCGTGGAAGAAGGTTGAAAAAAGGTACAAAGATTGGTTTACAGAGAACCTGTCGGACAAGTTTTTAATATTCACCGTTGACGATTGCTGGGCAATGCGCGGCGGGGTCGTCCATAACGGGACTTTGAAAAGTAATCGCAGTAGCGCAAAATACGACAGGATCGTTCTTACTCTTCCGTCCAATTTTACGCTTCATGAGTGCGTTTCGGCGGACAATGCAGGTGTGATTGAGAGCGCGCTTCAGCTTGATGCTGTCATGTTTTGCCAGCAGGTTCGGGCCGCAGCTCGCCAGTGGGCTCTTGCCAAGAAAGACGACCCCATTGTTTCAAAGAATCTCGACAACCTCGTTCGCTTTCGCCCGAATGGAATCTTCCCCCACTTTGTCGGGGTTCCGGTGATCGCATGACTCAAGCCTCCGATCCGACTGCCGCGCGCCGTGACGAAGTGATCAAGCGCATGCTTGGCACCCCGCCTCGGCCTAGGCCGAGTCCAGAAACGAAGCCGCCTTCTTCCGGCGCTTCTCGCGCATCCGATAAAGACGCGCCGCCGCAAACTTAAACGTTGGCGACACCAGCCTGAACATACGTCAGGCGCTTGCCGATCGTACCCTTGATCGCAAGGTCCGTCCGTTCCCCGTCGTTGATGCCAAGTGCGATTCGGGTGTTGTGGCGGAAGCCAAACTCCGTGACGTAACGGTTCAGGTGCTTCTCAGAGCAGTGCTGATAGACGCCCTTCATGCCTTTCTTGAACACGCCGAAGAAGCCTTCCGCGCTGTTGGTGTTGACGTCGCCACGCGCATATTCGCCAGCCGAGTGTTTCACCGTTTCATGCGATGCGAACACGTCAGCAGCGCCCGTGTAGAGGCGGCTTTCGTCGGTGTGGAGGCGGGTCGCCGGATCGACGTTGGCCATGACCAAAGCGGACACAGTGGCCTTGTCAGCAACGGCGACGTGAAAGACCTTGGCCTTGCCGCCGCGCTCTACCAGGGCGACCACAGGGCGGCTGTTGCGGACCTTGCCGCCCTTGCTGTTTGGCTTCGTGAAGGGCCTGCCGCGCGTGGTGACGGTCGGGGTGATCGCGGGTTTGCCGTAATAGGTTTCGTCGGCTTCCACGACCTTGCCTTCGCCACCTAGCGGGGTGTCGTCAGTGTCGATCATCGCTTCGCGGATGCGGTGCGCCATGAACCACGCCGTGCGGTAAGAGCCGAGGGCGAGTTCACGCTGAAGCTGGAGGGCGCTGATCCCCTTCTTGCTGGCGCACATAAGGTGCGTCGCCAGAAGCCACTTGTTCAGCGGAACCTTGGAGTCCTCATAGACCGTGCCGATGGTGGCCGTGAACGGCTCCGCACAAGCCTTGCACTTGTAAAGGCCGGGGCGGGTGCCCTTGCCCTTGAGAAGGGTGGATTGATCGTCACCGACCACGCCGCAATGCGGGCACGTCCGACCGGCAGGCCAGCGCAGCGCCTCGAAGTGCGCGCGGGCCTTTTCGGCGTCGTGGAAGATCGGATCTGAGAGTGTTGCGGTTGCCAGGCACTTTAATACCGAATCGAGCCCGGTATGTAAAGTGCATAGTTAGGAAAATATTCCTTTAGCCCGCAGATGAGATAGTTGGCGCCAATGGTCGCCCAGGAAAAGATTCAGTGGCCTAGCCCCTAAAAACAGCCTGCGGATGGCCGTGGCGGGTTAGTATTCCGGGGTAGGAAAGACCTAAGAAGGCCAAGGCTTCGAGATCGACCGCACTTTGTCGGCTTCGTTATGGTTGTTCGTCACCATCAGCCCATAATTGGAGCGCCCAAGGCGACCCGCACCACGACATCCGCCCCCGAGGCGTCGTACATGCCGTGATGCGCCGCGACGGCGACCTCGACCGGGCCCGCGACTTAGGCGGCGGGGGTCTCGACGTCGCGCAAAGGCAGGGCGCCGTCGAAGGTGGCGAAAGCGTGAGAATCATTGCCTGTCTGTCTACGCGCCTAAGTAATATTATCAGCAATAATGCCATGACTCCTAGCCACCGAATTTGAGGTTTCCAAGGCAAACCGCCGGCTTTCACGACGTTCCCGCTTGAGAATGTACCAACGTACTGACGTGACTCCATAATCCATGAGAATCTCAGTCTCAGATTTTGGAGTCAGAACCCGGACCAATTGGAGTCAGTTGCGGAGTTTGGAGTCAGCCACCCCCGCGCGCCCAAAGGTTTTCGCATTCTCAGGGTTTGGAGTCTTTTGACACGCTCTCACTAACGGAATGAAAATCCCAGACGCTCTCCAGCAGCATGGTGCGGGTCACCAGCCGGCCGGCGCGGCATCAGATATTCCAGCAGCTGAAATTCCCGCTTCAGATAGGCGGCGGCTTCCTTGTCGTCCTCGACCAGCAACAGCTTCATGCGATCAACCTGCCTCTATTCGTGCGGAGAGGAAGGGCAAATCGCCCAGGAGGCGTCACCAATCGCCTAGCCGCTCGCCCCAGAAGACCGCGGCTTCGCGCGCTCGCAGCGTGGCCTCCGCGTCGTTCAAATAGTCACGAGTCATCGGAACGGCGTCTTGCCGGCGGGCGAGCTGCACCTGGAACACCACGACCTGTTCGTAGCGAAAGGCTGTCTCCGACATCGCCAGATAGTACTCCCACATCCGACAGAAGCGCTCGTCGAACATCGCCACCGCCTCGTCGCGGCGGACCATGAAGGCCTCCCGCCAGGCCCGCAAAGTCTCGGCGTAGTGCAGCCGCAGCACCTCGATGTCGGTAACCACCAGGCCCGACCGCTCGACCGCCTTGAGGATATCCGACAGCGACGGCAGATGGCCGCCCGGGAAGATGTAGCGGGTGATCCATGGATTGGTGACGCTGGGCTCGTCCGAGCAACCGATGGTGTGCAGCAGCATCACGCCGTCATCGGTCAGGCGCTCGCGGCAGGTTCGGAAGAAGGTCTCGTAGTTTCCCAGGCCGACATGCTCGAACATCCCGACCGAGACGATGCGGTCGAACCGGCCCTCGACCGCGCGGTAGTCGGTCAGGGCGAAGCGCGCCCGGTCCGCCAGCCCTGACGCCCGGGCCCGAGCTTCGGCACGCGCGATCTGTTCCTCGGACAGGGTGACGCCCAACACCTCCGCCACACGCGCGACGCCGGACAGATAGAGCGCCAGGCCGCCCCAGCCGCACCCGATGTCCAGCACCCGATGGTCCGGTTTCAGCAGCAGCTTGGCGGCGATATGGCGCTTCTTGGCCCGCTGGGCGTCGGCCAGGCTCTGGCCCGGATGCTCGAAATAGGCGCAGGAATATTGCCAGTCCGGATCCAGGAACAGGGCGTAGAACGCGTCGCCCAGGTCGTAGTGATGAGCGACATTGCGGCGCGATCGACGCGGATCATTGCGCTGGCGCCAGAGCTGGGTCGCGATGCGAAGGCGGTCTAACGCCCGGACGATCGGCGATGGGTTTGGCGGGCCGTCATTGTCGAGGATCAGGCTGAGGAAGTCGTAGATCGAGCCGTGCTCCATCACCAGCCGACCATCGGTGAACAGCTCGCCGGTCCGCATGTCGGGGTCTAGCAGCAGGGTCCAGACAGCGGGGTTGTCGATCAGGCGGGCGATGATCGGCTCGCCTGCGCCATCGCCGAACACCAGGCGCTCGCCGGAAGGTGCGATCAGCGTCAAAGCGCCGCGCGGGACCAGCGGCGTCGGCGCCTTGCCCAGCGCCCAGGCCGCCAGGCTCACGAGGCCAGGCTCGTGAGCGCTGTGACAGCCCGATCCCGCCTGACCGGAAGGCGGGCGAAGATCTCCGCGCCCGTTGCCGCAAAGCGCGCCTGGCCAAACCGGTCCAGCACTCGTGAGCGCGCGACCTCGCCCATCGTCGCCAGCTTGTCCGGCGCAAGCAGCAACCGCTTCAAACCCTTGGCCAAGTCCTCGCTATCGCAGGGCGCGACGACCCGTCCCGTCAGCCCGTCCACGACGCTGTAGGGCATCTCGCCCACGGCGGTGACCAAGGCCGGCAGGCCGGCTTGCATCGCCTCGTGCACCGCGATGCACAGGCCCTCGCGCCGCGAGGGTTGCAGATAAAGATGCAGTCCGCTCAGGAACTCGCGCGGCGTGTCGCAAAAGCCGGTTAGGAACACATTGTCCAGGCCCGCCTGGTCAATCATGGCCTGCAGCCGTTCTCGCTGCGCGCCCTCCCCGGCGATGCGAACCTCGAACGGTGTCGGCGAGCGAAAGCCGGTCGCGCGCAGGTGCGCCAGGGCCTTAATCAGCACGTCATAGCCCTTGGCGGGGTGCAAACGGCCGAGCGCGCCCAACTGAAGCGTCTCGCCTGGCCGCCAGGGCGTCGCCTGCGGCGCGCTCGCATCGGCGGCGAACAGCGGCCAGGTCGCGAGGCGATCGGCCTTCACATTCAATCGCGAGGCGGTCAGGGTCGTGACGCTCTGAGAGTCTCCGATCCACAATCCCGAAAGTCCCTGGGTCGCGCGCAGCAGCAGCCGATTAGCGGGCTTCAGGAAGGCGTTATGCTGCCAGCTGACGACGGGCACGCGGCGGCGCAGCCCGACGGTCTGACCCAGCAAGGTGGCGCGGGTCAGCGAGGTCCAGATCAGGTCTGGCTGTTCCTCGGCGACGATGCGGTCGAGCCAAGCCAGGGCGTCGACCTGATCGCGCTCGCCGCCCTGCCTGACATGGACCTTGAGCCCCTGGCGGGTCATCGGCGGCAGAGCCCGGCCGTCACGTTGCGTCAGGGCGAGAATCTCAACGTCCGCGCCCTGGTCGGCCAAAACCTTGGCCACGGCCGGAACCGGGAGGGCCGCTCCGCCGCCCTCAAGGGAGTTGATCACGTAGAAGATGCGCATCAGAACGCCCCTGTTCCGATGCGCGCCGGCTCGTGTTCAACAACCGCCGATCCGATCGGCAGATCGAGCCAGGCCTGCCCCGCGAACCGCGCAACGGCGCGCGCCGCGCGCTCGGACGAGGGTTCGTCGGTCAGGTCGAAACTCTCGTCGAACAGGGCCTCCTGGACCGGCCGCCAGACGGTCTCATGCTCCTGACGGGACTGGGTCATGGCTGCGCCCAGATCGGCGACATCCTCGATTACCGGACCCGCGCGCCAATGACCGAAGTTGGGGTCGCCGGTCCAGGCGAAACGGTGGCTGTTGAGGAAGACGCACGGCCGGGGCTTGAGCAGGAACTCGTAGACCTGGCTGCTGGCGTCGCCGAGATAGAGATCGGCGCGCTGTGTGTAGGCCATGGTCGTCGAGGCCCGGCTGCCCAGGTCGATATGGATGTTGGGTGCGCGCAGGTAGCGCTCCTCGATCCGGCCGGCGCGGTCGAGCCGCAGCTTGTCGATCGTCGCCACGAACGGTCGCTCGAACAGCATGACGTGGGGCGCGAAGACCAGGTTGTGGTCATCGTGCTCGACGAACCAGTCCAGCACCTGGCGACCGGCCTCGTACCAGGACGACAGGTGTGGTGAGACGTGAGGGTTGTACAGCGCAACGGGCCGGCCGTCGTCGAGCAGCGGATGGGTCGACGCCTTCGCGGGCAGCAGGTCGAACTTGGGGTAGCCGACGATCGAGATCCTGGTCGGATCGACGCCGGTCTCATGGACCAACCGGTCGCGGATCTTGCGGCCGGAGACCAGCACATGGTCGAACCCGGCGCTGGCCTTGTCGAAACCGATGGCGCGATCGCCGGCCCCATGGCGGGTGTGAACGATCTTCAGGTCGCGAAGGCCATAGCGGGTCTTGAGGATCAGCGAGGTCTTCTCGGCGACCACCAGCACGTCGAGCGACCGAAAGAAGTCGAGGTTGTCGCTGTAGACCAGCAGTTTGGTCGCTGGCAGCACCGCCTCGGTCGTGGCGGCCAGCAGCCTGGACGTACGCCGGGTCAGGCCCAGCTCGACCAGGTCCACGCCGTGGCCGATCAGGCCCCCGCCCAACCGGATCACTTCGGCGGTTAGGCGGCGATTGGTGGTGGCCACCACGATGTCCAGGTCAGTGCCGCCGCGCGCCAAGGCCAAGGCGATCGGCAGGCTGTGGGCGACCTGATGGACCTGATCGTGGTTGAAGAGGAATCCAATGCGCATAATCCAACGACGCCAGGCCCAGGAAAACCCCTCACCGATTTTTCAACCGCAGCACGGGCTGGTCAGGCCGCTCGGCGTGGCAAGCTTGAGGGAGGCGAGACGCGGGCCTTGAGACGGTCCATCAGCGCGCCGAGCGTTGCGCAGTCGGCGCCGACGAGGTCGTCGATCTCGACATGGAAATGGTCCTCGATCTCGACCAGCACCGCCATATAGGCCTCCAGCGGCAGGCCCAGGTCGCAGATCCGGGTCGGGCGCTGCAGACCGTAGCGGCCAGTCTTGCTGGAGATCAGGTTGGCGATGTCGTCGTCTGTCAGGAAGGCGTGGGCGAAAAGGGCGTCGGTCATGGCGCGATGCTCCCGTGGAGGTCTGGCCCAATGACGCCGCACGCCCTACCGCCCCTCACCGATTTACGCGTCGCTCACGCCAGCATCCTGCCGTCTTCCATGCGCAGGACCTGATCGGCCAGGTCAGCGAGCCGAGAGTCGTGGGTCACGCACACCACCGTGGCGCCGCTGGCGTGCGCCTCGGCGCGGAGGAGAGCGGCGATCTGCCGTCCGTTCTCGGAGTCCAGCGCCGAAGTCGGCTCGTCTGCGAAGATCAAGGCGGGGCGCTTGGCCAAGGCGCGGGCGATGGCGACACGCTGCTTTTCGCCGCCCGACATCTCGCCGGGTCGATTGGACATCCGCCGCTCCAGACCGACCGCCGCCAGGGCCTGGGCGGCCCGTGACCTCGCCTCCCGCGCCGGTACGCCCAGTCGCCGCAGCACAATCTCGACCTGTTCGCTGGCGGTCAGGGCGGGCAGCAGATGGAAGCCCTGAAAGATGAAACCGGAATGGGCCAACCGAAAGCGGTCGCGCTGGTCGCCGCTCATCGGCGTCAAGGCGCTGCCCAGGGCCTCGACCGATCCCGCATCGGGGCTCAGCAGTCCGGAAAGGATCGCCAGCAGGGTCGACTTCCCCGATCCCGATGGGCCGGTGATCATCACCATCTCGCCGGACCTCAGGCTCAGACTGACGGGGTGCAAGGCATCAACACGCTGGACACCTTCGCCGTAGTGTTTCCGCACCGCTCCGGCGCGCAGCGACACCGTCATGTCGCTTGGCCGCCCAAGGTCAACAGCAGATCGACATAGGCCCGGGCCCGGGCGGCCTGGGCGTTGGTCAGCGCCACGTCCGCGTCCACGGCGCGCGCCTCCAGCGTGGCCAGGGCGACCCCGTCCATGTCGCCGTCCTGATGCCGCGTCTGGCCCGCTCCGAACCCCGCGACCGCCTGGGTCCAGGCCTTCCTCGCTAGATGCTCGGCTGCGCTGGCGTCCTGCAGCGTGGCCAGATCCAATCGCGATTGGCCCCAGGCCTCGCCGACCGCCTTGCGATAGGCCAGTTCGGCCAA
Organism: Caulobacter sp.; assembly: GCA_014378155.1. GTDB lineage: Bacteria > Pseudomonadota > Alphaproteobacteria > Caulobacterales > Caulobacteraceae > Caulobacter. The sequence continues at coordinate 10,542 of JACMOF010000009.1, forward strand.
CGCCGCTTCAGCCTCGGCGCCGCGCTTGCGAGCCTTGGCCGCGCCGCCGTCCAGCAACTCGTGAGACAGCCCACCGGCGACCGCCCAAGCCAAGGCTCGGACGTCCAGCAGATAGAGCAGGTCGGGATCGCCCGACCCGATCCCGGCAGTCAGCATGAAGCGGGGTCGCGACGCGGCGACGGCTTCGGCCCGACGCGCGTCGGCGGATTGCAGTCGGGCGAACGCGGCCTGGATGTCAGGACGCGCCAGCACGGCCTCGGACGAGATCGTGTGAACTGACGGGGTGACCGGGATTTCGTCGCCCGCATAGGCCGGCTCGTCGATGGGCGCCTCTTGCCCGAGCAACAGCCCCAGTCGCAGACAATCGGCCTCGACGATGTGACCGGCGACTTGAACCTCGGCGCGCGCCTGGGCCTGAGCCGAGCGCGCGGTCGTCAGGTCTCCGTCCGTGGCTGAACCCTCCAACGTCCGGTGGCGGATCAGATCCGCAGTCCGTTGGACCAGGGTCACCTTGAGCTCGGCGGCGATCCGGTGCTCCTGGTCGGCACGCAGGGTCACATAAAACCTGGCCACTTCCGCCAGCACCAGCCGGCGCGCGGCTGCGGCGTCCTGCAGGGCGGCGGTCTCATCGGATCTGGCCGCATCCAGGCCCCGCTTGAGCCGGTGGAAGAGGTCGACCTCGTAGCTGCCGAGCACCGGGGCGCCGACCCCGGAGGTGCTCGACGAGAAATCGGCGCCGCCGATCGCGGCCTCGGCACCGATCGTCAGGTGCGGCCGACGCCCGGCCTGGGCCAGGTCGACATCGGCGCGGGCCTTCTCCAGCCGCGCCAGGGCCATGCGAATATCCAACGAGCCCAGTTCGGTGCGGATCAGCAGATCCGCCAGGACGGGATCGGCGAGATCCGGAGACCAGGGCCGCTCCAATTGTGCCGAGGCCACAGGCGCATCCATCCCACCCCTTGCCGCCGCGAACGCCATCGCGGGTGTTGCGACCAAGGCGGCGGCCAGAATATGCCCGATCATTGTCCTATCCTCGCCAGCACGCGCTGGCCCAGTCGCAAGGTGTTTGGCTCTTCGATGGACAGGATCAGGCGCAGCACCCGACCGTCGGCGCGTCCGCCCGGCTGGTCGTCCAGGGCCGCAGCCTCGAACGCTGGCGAAATCCTCACGACCCGCGCCTTGAAGACACGCCCGCCGCCGCTCGCATCGGTGACCCAGGCGCTGGCCCCGGGGCTGATCCGTCCGACGAAGGCTTCGTCGAGCTCGGCGCGGATGATCCGGGGGCCGTCTGGGGCCAGAACGAACAGCGGCGTACCGGAGGCGGCGACCGCAGCCGCGCCCACCGCTGCTGTTCGGCGCAGAACCAGGCCCGACAGGGGCGCGCGGACGGTGCGGACGGTCCGTTCCAGCTCGGTCAGGCGCTGGCGGGTTCGCGCCACGTCCACGGCGCGGGCCGCCTCCTCGCTCTGGGCCAAGGTCAACGTCGCCGCCTGCCTGGCCTGCTCGGCCTCGTGCCCTGAAACGGCGTCCGCCGAGGCCAGGCGCGCAAGGCGCGCGGCTTCGGCCTGGGCGGCGGACGACCTGGCCTGGGCGCCGCGCCAAGCGGCTTCTCCCTGCGCGGTCTCCGCCGCGGCTTGGGCCGCCAGCAGGACGCTGCGGTCGGTGTCGAGCTGGGCCAGCACCGCCCCGCGATCGACGTGCGCGCCCTCCTCGACATTGACCTTGGCGATCAGGCCGTCACGCGGCGCGGCGATGGGGATCAAGCCCCCTTCGATGGCGACCACGCCGCGGGCCACGGCCGCAGCCGCTGGACGGTTTTGGGCGTGAGCGGCGTCAGGTCCCCGCTGGCAAGCGGTTAGCAACGCGCCTGTCGCCAGCAGGATCGGTAAAAGGACGCGGCCGGACGGCGCGTGGCGAAGGACCATGAAAAACCTCATAGAAGCAACGCGGCGGGATCGGCCCGCGCGACACGGCGCAGCGCCCAGAGACCGGAACCGAAGGCGACCAGCGCCACCAGACCGATCGCGCCCGCGACCATCGGCGCGGTCATCACCAGGGGCGTAGATGACGCAGTCGCCACCGCCGCCAGGATCGCGGCCAGGACGCCGGCCAGAAGCACGCCGGCCGCCGCGATCCAGGCGGTCTGGGCCAGGACGATGACGCGCAGGGCGCCGATGGTGAACCCCAGGGCCCGCAAGGCCGCGTAGTCCTTGAGAGAGGCGGCCACGGCGGCCGCCAAGGTCTGGCTGGTGACGATCACCGCCACCAGAATGGCCACGGCGCTGCCGAACACGAAGGCTACGCCGGCTCCTGACTCGCTTAGCCAGTAGCGGACGCTTCGGTCGGCGAAGGCCTGGCGGGTCATCGGCTCGAAGCCCCGCTGGCGTCCCACCTCGCGCAGATCGGCGACAGCCGCGGCGGCCTGGGTAGGATCGTTGAGCCGGGCGGTGAAATAGGCCGCGCCCTCCCCGTCACCAAGGGCGGGATCCAGCCGATGGGCCGTGGCGGCCGAGGCGATGACATTGACACCGCCCAAGGCCCGCAGCCCCTCGGTGACCCCGACGATCCGCACCCGTCGGCCGTTGATCTCGGCGAGACCCCCGACGCTCGTCTCCAGCTTGCCCAGGTCGGCGCGATCCACCAGCACCGCGTCCGGCTCGGCCAGGGCGGCGCGCAGGTCGGTCGACAGGACGTCGGACAGCACCATCGCGCCAGGCATAGGGTCCAGGCCGACAATGTAGACATTGACCATGCCGTGCCGGTCGGTGCGCCATTCGCCCGAGCCCCAATAGAAGGGCTCGACCTGGGCGATGCGCGGGTCGGCGCGGAGGAAGAGCTCGGTGGCCCCGCCGATCGGCCGGCCCAGATCGATGCTCTGCACGCCCGGAAATCCAACCCACAGGTCAGCCGAGGACTTGGTCACGTAGACGCTGGCAAGAGAGAACACGCCCAGGATCAATCCGGCCTGCAGCAGCACCAGAAGGCCGGAAAAGCCCACCGCCACGGCCGCCGGCGCGAAACGACGCCACTCGAACAACAGGGTCTTGAGCGCGATGGAGGTCATGCGTCGGCTTCCGACGCGGCCAACTCGACCGTCTTGGCGCCGCGGCCGATCAGCAGGACGCCGAGCAGGATCGCCAGGCTGCCGACCACCTGCAGCCCGCTGATGGGCTCATGAAAGACCACCGCGCTGGCGGCGATGATCAGCACATAGCTGACAGCTGACAACGGGAACGCCGCGCTGAGCGGCATCTCCGCCAACACCGTCATCCAGGCCGCGAAGGCGGCGATCTCCAGCGCCACCAACAGCCGAACGCTGGGCATGCGCGCGGCGGCGGCCAACCACGCCAGATCGAACCGCGCGTGCGCCAGTTGGTTGGCCGAGGTCTTGGCGGTGATCTGGTAGGCCAGACTGATGATCGGCAGGATGGCGAACAGGATGGCCGGCGCGAAACGGCGGCGCGGCTTGTGGATCGCGATGGTCATGCGGCCAAGCCTTCGAGCGCGTCGCCCATGAGCAGCGGCGCCAGCAGGCGTAGCGCGCCGTTGACCAGCCCATTGCGATGCTTGAAATACATGGCCACGGGGGTCAGCCGACTGCCCAGTCTGAGCTTGTCGCCCAGATTGGCCTGACCGCTTTGGTAGCGCTTCAAGCCAAGCTCGAGGCAGCGCTCCAGATTGAAGAACCAGCTGAGAAAATAGAGGTTGTGGGCGCGGCCGCGTGCGGCCTCCATGCAGAAGAACTTGTCGAGCAGGACCTCGCCGTCTTCGAGCAGCAGGTTGAAGGCCAACAGGTCATCCTCGACATAGTAGAGGGCGAACACCGCCCGGCCGGGCATGCGCTCGGCCACGGCCTTGAAGAAGCCCGGCGTCAGGGTCTCCATCTGCGCGTCGGCCCGGGCAAGGGTCTGGCGATAGAGCGCCATGGCCCGAGGCAGGTCCGCGCCTAGCTCCACGCGCAGTTCGACCCGCACCTTGCCGCGCGACCTCAGCTTGCGGCGCATGTCGCGACGAGCGCCGCTGGACAGCCGCGCCAGATAGGTTTCCAGATCGGCGAAATCGATGGCGAGGTCGGCGATCGCCTGCCCGGGCACGGCGCTGTAGCCGGTCGACGCCATGGCGCTTGACCACAGGTCGGCCTGCGCGGGATCGGCGTCCTTGACGCCCATCAACGAACACCCGGCCCTCGCCGCGTCCTGCTCGAAGGCGAAGACCAGGGCCTTGAGGACGGCGAGACGATCGGCTTCAGATAGTCCTGCCGCGAAACCGACGGTCGCGGTCTCCGCGCAAGGTGATCCCAGGCAGGCCAGCCTTGGCGTCATTACGCCCGGCGCGAGCCGACGGATCTGTTCGGCCACCTTGCGACCGCCCCCTTCGAAGGTGGTCTCGAGCCGATAGTCGGTGATGAAGGCCGGGGCTGCGCCGACCAGACGTCCGTCGCGCTGAACCAGGACATAGCGCCAGCCAAACCCCTCCAGCGCCGCGCCCTCGACCGCCCGCAGATAGTCGAAGCCTTCCAGCGCGCCGCCGAACAGGGCGTCCCAGCTGGCGCGCGGCAGGTCGTCCAGGCTAGTGAGGACACGGGTCTCAAACATGCGATCGCCGTCCCAACACCGGGTCGCCCTGGGGCTCGACGGCGCCGAAGAAGCTGGCGGTCATGGCCGCGACCACGTCGCGCTCCTGGTCGACGTGGATCATGTGGTAGCTGTCTTCCAGCAGATGCAGCCGCGTGGGCCCGCCCAAGGCGCTCTGCAGCCGGTAGGCGTTGCGCGGATGGCTCATGTCGTCGTCGCGCGCGTGCAGGATCAGGGTGGGGGTCGTGATCGCCTTGCCCATCCGCTCCAGATGCCGCCCCAGGCGATACATCTGGAACAGCGCCCCGAGCGGCAGGCGGTCGATCGCGCCCTCGATCAGGCTGTCCGGCGCGCGTTGGGCCAGGCTGCGCAAGCGTTCGTCCTTCAGACCGAACGGATGGGTCTCGGCCCAGGCCAACCGGCGCACGCCAGGGAGGTTGGCGGCCAGTTGGATCACTGGCGCGGCGACGGCGAAGCGCGGCATGTTCCAGCCGTCATATTCGAAGGTCATCGAATAGACCGCTGCGGCGCGGATGGCGGGGCGCTCGGCGGCCAGCATCAGGCCCAGGGCTCCGCCGACGCAGATACCGGCCACGTGCACCGTATCGACCTCTGCGGCGAAAGCGTCATAAGAGCGGCACAGGCCATCCAGCCAGTCGCGCCATGTGGTCTTGAGCAGGGTGGCCTCGTCGACGCCGTGTCCGACCAGCAAGGGCGCGGCGACCTCGAAACCACGACGCGCCAGGCGCTTGGCCAGGGGTTTCATCTCGGCCGGCGCGCCGGTTAGGCCGTGGACCAGCAGGACGCCGTGGCCGGACTTGCCCGCCAGTCTGAGCGGTTGAACGGTCATAGCCCCGACAGCCCCACGAAGGTGACGCCGACGGCGACCAGGGCGGCGCCCGCGATCTGCATCGGGGCCAGGCGCTCCTTGAGGATCAGGGTCCCGGCCAGGGGCACGCCGGCATAGGTCAGAGTCATGATCGGGAAGGCCAGACCCAGCGGCGTGTGCTCCAGCACCAGCAGCCAGGCGATCATCTCGACGAACCAGAAGACGATCCCCAGCCACAGCACCGGCTGCAGGGCCAGGGCGGCGAGGTAGGCCGGCTTGCCCTCGGCGCCATCGGACGCGGCCTTGAAGCTGAGTTCGCGGCCGATCTCGGTGACGATACAAAAGGCGAGCAGGCCCGCGCTGGCGGCGGTCAGGGTCGAGCTCACGACGCGAGCTCCGAAAACAACGACAGCAGCCGCAGGTTCGCCGCCTCGTTGGTCCGCGCCAGGTCCCCCGGAACGCCGCCGCGCGGCTGGTCGAGGAAGGCCTCGCCGCGTTTGAGCAGGTTCGACAGCAGGTCCGGGCCATAGCGCGGCGCGGACCAGTCTCCGACCACGTCGGCCCCGATCACGCGCGCCCGGCCCGCCACCGCGCGGATCAGACGCTCCAAGCCATCCAGGCTCAACTCGCCTTGATCCCAGTTGGTGACGGCGTCATCGGCGCGCAGCACGTCCTTGTCGATGGTGATGTAGACGGCCTGGGTCGTGATCCTGGACACCAGCAGTTCGAGGAAACCGCCCTCGCCCATCGCCGCCATGGATGGCCAGCCCTGGTCGCCGATCCGCAGGACCGGGCCGCCATCCGGGGCGCGCCAGGGGTAGAGCTCGACCCGACCTTCGGCGACCAGATCAAGATCCGCGCGCTTGGTTTCGGGACGGTCGATGTCGCCACTGCAGACGCCCACGGTGATCACCTTGGTCACGCCCGGCAGCCGCGCCGCGCGTCCGACCCAAGACCCGCAGTGAAGGCCGTTCTCGAACCGCACCCAGTCGGGGTGGTTGTCGAAGTGGACGACGGTCACGGGCCCGGCCTGGGCCCTCTCAATGGCCCGCTCGATCAGCAGCGGCGTGACGTGATGGAAGTCCCCCGAGCCGGCGAACACCATCTCGGGTCCTGGCCCGATCGGTTGCTCGCGCAGGCGATCGGCGAGCGCCGCCAAGGCCCGGGGGCGGCTCCACAGGCGTAGAGCCGGCCCCAAATCACGCGCTTCAATCGCCCGCCCGCCCGCCTGGCCAAGCAAGGCGGGTTGCTCGCCCAAGGCGCCATCCAGGTTCAGGAATACGGGACGCATGCGTTGATCAGTCGACGCAGCGACGCAGGATTGCGTCGAGCAGCTTCAGGCCCAGGTCGATTTCGCCCTTGCTGATCTCCAGCGACGGGGCCAGCGTGATGACGTTCTTGTGGTAGCCGCCGACGTCGAGGATCAGGCCGTAGCGCTTGCCGTCGACCTCGATGTCGCCCTTCATCCCCTCGGCTTCCATGCGGTTGAGCAGGGCCTTGTTGGGGGTGAAGCCGTCGGCCTCGCAGATCTCAGCGCGCAAGGCCAGGCCCAGGCCGTCCACGTCGCCGATCTGCGGCCAGCGCTTTTGCAGGTCCTTCAGGCCCTCCAGGAAGTAGGCGCCCTTCTCCAGGACCTTGGCGCCGTAATCGACCTCCGAGGTCATCCGAAGGACTTCCAGCGCCACGGCCGTGCCCATTGGGTTGGAGTTGAACGTCGAATGGGTCGAGCCCGGAGGGAAGATTTCTGGATTGATCAGCTCTTCGCGAGCCCAGACGCCCGACAGCGGGTTGAGGCCGTTGGTCAAGGCCTTGCCGAACACCAGCACGTCGGGCTGCACGCCGAAGTGCTCGATCGACCACAGCTTGCCGGTCCTCCACATGCCCATCTGGATCTCATCGACCACCAGCAGGATGCCGTGCTGATCGAGAACCTTCTTCAGCTCGATGAAGAAGTTGGGCGGCGGGATCACATAGCCGCCGGTGCCCTGGATCGGCTCGATATAGAAGGCGGCGAATTCGGCCTGGCCGGTCTTGGTGTCGAGCACGCC
>JACMOF010000100.1 GCA_014378155.1 Caulobacter sp.
CCGCGCCGGACCAGCTGTTCCTCGCGCTCCCCCGGGGTCCACGGCTCTGACATGCGCCGCGAGACGATGGCCGAATAGACATCAAGGAAGGCCGCGCCCACGTCGCGGGTAAAGGCGAAGTCAGCGGCGTGATCACCGCTGTCGTGGTGGTCGTAGAAGATGCCGCCGATCCCGCGCGGTTCGTTGCGGTGGGGCAGAAAGAAGTATTCGTCGCACCAGGCCTTGTACTTGGCGTGCCAGGTCGGGTCGTGGGCGTCGCAGGCGCGCTGATAGGCGGCGTGGAAGTCGATGGCGTCGGGAAAGTCCTGTTGCCGTTGGTAGCCGAGCAGGGGCGTCAGGTCGCCGCCGCCGCCGAACCAGCTTTTGCTGGTGGCGATGAAGCGGGTGTTCATGTGGACGGCCGGCACGCGCGGGCTGCGCATGTGGGCGATCAGGCTGACGCCGGTGGCGAAGAAGCGCGGGTCCTCCTCGGCGCCGGGCATGTTTTTCGCCATTTCCGGGGTGAAAACGCCGTGCACTGTCGAGACATGCACCCCGACCTTCTCGAACAATCGGCCGTGCATCATCGACATCACCCCACCGCCGCCGGCCTCGCGGTCCCACGGCTTGCGGACGAAGCGGCCGGCGTCGCCGGGATAGAAGCCGGCGGGGGCCTCGTCCTCGAGCCGCTCGAACGCGGCGCAGATCTGGTCGCGCAGGCTTTCGAACCAGGCGCGGGCCGTGGCTTTCTTGCGGTCGAGGTCGAGCGTGTCGGTCATGGCGGCGGCTTAAGGGTTTCCGCCGGCCCGCGCAAATCCGGCGGCCCGCATAAGGGCTTGTGCCTAGCCGGCCGCTAGAGAATTTTTCGAGCGAAGTGGTTCCGGTTCGCGTGAAGAAAAATGCGTCAAAACAAAAGATCAGAGCTCACGGCCTGACGCAGTCAGGTCGGGAAATGCCCTAGTCCCCCGCGAACCCGCCGGTCTGCCGCAGCGCCTCGCCCAGGGCCATGGCCGCCGCCGTCGCCAGGTTCATCGACCGGGCCTCGGGCCGCAAGGGAATCGTCAGCCGCGCGAAGGCCGCGTCATGCACCTCCGGCGGCGCGCCGTGGCTCTCATTGCCAAACAACAGGGTATCGCCTGCCTGAAAGGTGAACTTGTGGAAGGGCGCGGTCGCCTTCGTCGTGAACAGCAGCAGCCGGCCCTTGCGACGTTCCGACGCAGCCATGAAGGCCGCCCACGATGCGTGACGCATCATGTGGGTCAGCGGACCATAGTCGAGGGCCGCGCGCCTCAAGCTCTTGTCGTCCAACGGGAAACTGCACGGTTCGATGACGTCCAGGCCCACGCCGAGGCAGGCGCCCAATCTGATCGCCGCGCCGACGTTCTGAGGAATGCCGGGTTGAAAAAGCGCGAGCCGCATTCTAAGCGAACCACCATAGAGCTAGCAGTGACATTTGCGGCGAATCGAAAGGGCTTGCGGACTTCGTCCGCGCGTCCGATAGGACGATCCGCTTTTGCCATTTGTGGCGAAGACCCGTTCGCGGGTCTAGATAGTACGCGCCGACAGGCGTTTCTCCAGGCCGGGCCGTTTTGGCGGCGCGGCGGCATCGAAGGGTGACTTGGGTGGCCGACACCGCCGTGGGCGCAAAGACTGATCCGGCGCATGGGGAAGCCCCCATCCGTCGGGATTTCATTTACATCGCGACGATCGCGGTCCCCGCCGGCGGCGCGGCCTCGCTCGCCATACCGTTCATCGACCAGATGAACCCGTCGGCCGACACCCTGGCCCTGGCTTCGATCGAATTCGATCTGAGCAAGGTCGCGGTCGGTCAGCAGGTGACGGTGAAGTGGCGGGGCAAGCCCCTGTTCGTCCGCAACCGCACGGCGGCCGAGATCGCCGCGGCGGTCAAGGACGACCATTCGTCGTTGAAGGACCCCCAGACCGACGCCGACCGGGTCAAACCCGGCAAGGCCAACTGGCTGGTCCTGATCGGCAGCTGCACCCATCTGGGTTGCGTTCCGACCTTCGGCGGCGGCGCTTACGGCGGCTGGTTCTGCCCGTGCCACGGCTCGGTGTACGACACCTCGGGTCGCATCCGTCAGGGTCCTGCTCCGAAGAACCTCGCGGTTCCGGACTACACCTTCCTATCCGACACCAAGGTCAAGATCGGCTAAGAGACGATGAGCGGACATTCGACCTACGAACCCAAGACCGGTATCGAGCGCTGGCTCGACGCCCGTCTGCCGATCGTGCGCCTGGGCTACGACAGCTTCGTCGACTACCCAACGCCGCGAAATCTCAACTACTGGTACACGTTCGGCGGCATTCTCTCGCTGTGCCTGGCGTCCCAGTTGATCAGCGGCATCATCCTGGCGATGCACTACAACCCCGGCGCGGACCACGCCTTCGCCTCCGTCGAGCACATCATGCGCGACGTGAACTACGGCTGGCTGATCCGCTACATGCACGCCAACGGGGCGTCGATGTTCTTCATCGCCGTCTATATCCACATGCTGCGCGGCCTCTATTACGGGTCGTACAAAGCCCCCCGCGAAGTGCTGTGGATCCTGGGCTGCGTGATCTATCTGCTGATGATGGCCACGGCCTTCATGGGCTACGTGCTGCCCTGGGGCCAGATGAGCTTCCACGGCGCCGTCGTGATCACCAACCTGTTCGGCGCCCTGCCGCTGGTCGGTCCGGCGATCACCACCTGGCTGTGGGGCGGTTTCGCCGTCGACAGCCCGACCCTGAACCGCTTCTTCTCGCTGCACTACCTGCTGCCCTTCATGATCGCCGGCGTGGTGATCCTGCACGTCTGGGCCCTGCACGTGGTGGGCCAGAACAACCCGACCGGCGTCGATCCCAAGTCGAAGGCCGATGTCCTGCCCTTCACGCCGTACGCGACGGTGAAGGACGGCTTCGCGATGAGCCTGTTCCTGCTCCTCTTCGCCTTCTTCGTCTTCTACATGCCCAACGCCCTGGGACACGCCGACAACTACATCCCGGCCAACCCGCTGGTGACGCCCGCCCACATCGTTCCGGAATGGTACTTCCTGCCGTTCTACGCGATCCTGCGCGCCGTTCCCGACAAGCTGTTCGGCGTGCTGGCCATGTTCGGCGCCATCGCCTGTCTGTTCGCCCTGCCCTGGCTGGACACCTCCAAGGTGCGCTCGATGCGCTACCGGCCGACCGCCAGAATCCACTTCTTCATCTTCGTGGTGGCGTGCTGCATCCTGGGCCTCTGCGGCGCCAAGCTGCCGTCGGAGCCGGTCATCCCGGGCCTGACGACATTCAACCTGGTGGACGCCGACCTGAACAGCTTTGTCTGGCTGTCGCGTCTGGCGGCGTTCTATTATTTCGCTTTCTTCCTGGCGATCCTCCCCCTGCTCGGCTTGTTCGAAAAGACCTTGCCGGTGCCGGATTCCATCGCCTCCCCCGCCCTGTCGCATCCGGCCACTATTCCGGCCGCAGCGACCGCCGCGCCTGAAATGAAGGGCTGACTTCGATGCTGCGCAAACTTTCCGTCATCGCAGCGGTCGCGGGTCTCCTGACGGCCGGCCTCGCGGGCCCCGCCCTGGCCAGCGGTCACGCGCTGCCGGCCAAGGAGGTCAAGTGGTCCTTCGACGGCCCGCTGGGCAAGTTCGACCAGGCCCAGCTGCAACGCGGCTACAAGGTGTATCGCGAGGTCTGCTCGGCCTGCCACGCGATGAGCCTGGTCAGCTTCCGTAACCTCGGCGACAAGGGTGGCCCGTTCTACGACGAGAAATACTCGGCCAAACACGGCAAGACCTCGAACGACAACCCCAAGGTCAAGGCGATCGCCAAGGAGTACGAGGTCGCCGACATCGACTCCGAGACCGGCGATGCGATCAAGCGTCCGGCCACCCCGGCCGACCACTTCGTCTCGCCCTTCGCCAACGAGGCCGCGGCCCGCGCCAGCAACGGCGGCGCGCTGCCGCCGGACATGTCGCTGCTGGCCAAGGCTCGTGAAGAAGGCCCCAACCACATCTATTCGATCCTGACCGGCTATGCGGCGCCGCCGGCCGGCCTGAAGATCGGCGACAACCAGCACTACAACAAGTACATGGCGGGCGACCTGACCTCCTATTGGTCGGGCAGCCACGAGCATGTGCCGCCGGGCGGCTTCATCGCCATGGCCCCGCCGCTGAAGGCCAACCAGGTCACCTTCGACGACGGCGCCCCGGCCACCCTCGACCAGGAAGCCAAGGACGTCTCGGCCTTCCTGATGTGGGCCGCCGAGCCCAAGCTGGACGAGCGCAAGCAGACCGGCTTTGCCGTGATGATCTATCTGCTGCTGTTCTCGGGCCTGCTCTATGCCAGCTACCGTAAGGTCTGGAAGAACGAGTCGCACTGACCGCGACCAAGGCTTTCGAGGAATTCAGGGCCCGGCGGAAACGCCGGGCCCTTTTTCTTGGATGGTCTGGGGCGCGGCAAGCGCCGGGGTAAGCCAAAGGCGCGACGCCTTGGGATCGAAGATCAGGCGATAGGCCGACAGCACCGTCGCGCCGATGGCGCCGACCACGCCATCGGGAAGCTCGCCCGCCACCACGGCTGGAACGTTCTGGCGCAGCACGCCGTCCAGCGACAGTCCGCGCAGCGTCCCCGCAGGCTTCTGCCGGGGCGCGTCGGCCGCGCCTCGGGCCCGCACGCCGCCGGCCGAGGCGGTGCCCAGGGCGAACGGGCCAGAGACGCCGCGCAGGCCGTCGGAGGCCGCCGCCAGCACCGTCGGGGTCCCGCCGACCATCGTCACCTTCAACCCGCGGCCGGAGGGGCGCGGCGGGGCGTTGCGCGACCGCAGCTCCAACCGGCACGGGGCGAAGTCCAGGATCATCAGGTAACGGTCAAGAACGTCGGCCCCGATGACACCGGTGATCGGGGTGGAAAAGCCAACGCTGCGGTAGTCGAGGTCGCGCACTGTCACAGCCGTCGCTGCGGTACGCTGGCCAGCGACGCTCACCGGAAGGCTCAGGGCGGTGTCGGAAAAGCCCGCCGTCTGGGCGGCGGTCTCGTGCAGCAGGGTGCGGGGCGCCGACAGGTCGATGACGAAATCGCCGCTGACCCCGCCGATCGCGGCGGGGGCGACCACCGCGCCGTTTTCGAACCAACAGGCCGTTGTCCCGGCGACGGCGTGACCGCTGCTCGCCGCCAACAGACTCAGGACCAGCACGGGGATCGGGTGGCGCATGACCCGATCCTAGCCAAGCTTTTGTCGTCCGGCGACAGGTGACGTCTCGGCTTCCCTAATGTGACTATGGACATAGAGAGCTCTGTTATACAGAGTTATCTGCAAGTTCGTCATTCCAAGCCTAGGAGGCCATCGTGCGTCCGTTTTCCGCCCTGATCCCGATCGTGATCCTGACGACCTGCGCCGGTGTCGGCCAAGCCCAGCCCCCGCCCGATCCCGCCGCTCGGATCGCCGAGCAAAAGGCCGCCATGAAGGCCCTGGCCTGGATGGACGGCGTCTGGCGCGGTCCGGCGGTCGCCACCGGCGCGGGCGGTCGCAAGATCGAGGTCACCCAGACCGAACGCAGCGGTCCGTTGCTGGACGGCGTGTTGCACGTGGTCGAGGGCCGTGGCTACAACGCCGACGGCACGACCGGCTTCAACGCGTTCGGCGTGATCTCCTATGATCCCGCCAAGGGCTACAGCATGCGCTCCTACGCCATGGGCCAGGCCGGCGACTTCCCCATGACCCTGACGCCGACTGGCGCAGTCTGGACTATCCCTGCCGGGCCGGCGACCCTGCGCTATACGATCACCGCCCAGAACGGGGTCTGGCACGAGGTTGGTGAACGCGTGGTCGAGGGCCAGCCGCCGACGCCGTTCTTCGAGATGACCCTGAAGCGTATCGGCGGCAGCGCATGGCCATCGGCCGGGGCGATCGCGCCGAGCTAGGCCTCGCCTTTCGCCCCACCGGCCCGCTGGAACAGCTGCAACGTCCGGAGCATGGCCAGCTTGGCGCCGTCGGCATGGTGGCCGCTCGGGGCGACGAAGGCGTGACCGGCGTCGTACAGCCAGACCGGCAGGTCGGGATGGGCGGCCTCGATCGAAGCGACGTCGGCCAGCGGGATCAGCGCGTCGGTCTTGCCGAAATGCAGGATGGTTGGGACCCTCGGCGTCTCATCGACATAGGCGACAATGTCGCCGCCGTAGAAGCACGCGACCGCTTTCAGCCCCTGGCAGCGGCTAGCCGCGAGCCAGGCGGTCGTGCCGCCGTAGCAGAAGCCCAGGGCGAAGACCGGGCCAGCCGCTGAGAGAGCGTCGATCGCCGCCTGCACGCGAGGCAGGGCCGCGGCGCCCCAACCGCTGGCCTCGCCCATCGCCATGCGGGCCTCGAGAGCTTGTGGGTCAAGATCGGCGACGGGGAAGGGGATTTCGGGGCCGTCGAGCAGGCAAGGCGCGATGACCTCATAGCCCTGGTCGGCCAGGCCGTCGGACAGCTCGCGGATATGAGGCGTGACACCCCAGATGGCGTGCAGGATCACCAACCCCCCGCGCCGCGCGTCGCCGGGCGGAGCGTGATAGGCGGCGAAGGGCTCTCCGCTGGCCGTCACCAGGCTGATGCGCCCGCCGGCCATGCTCAGGCCGCGCCGTGGGCCTGGAAGAGGGCCAGGGTTCGCGCCCGGGCCATCTGGGCGTCGTCGAGGTCGGCGTCGGGTCGGCCGTCGTTGTTGAAGCCGTGGCCGCTGTTATCGTAGATGTAGATGGGCACGTCGGGATGGGCGTCTTCAACCGCCGCCTTGACGGCGTCGGCGGGGATATGGCCGTCCTTGCGGCCCAGGTGGACGATCACCGGGCAAGTCAGGGGTAGGGCGGCGTTGGCCGCGACCATGCTGCCGTAATAGCTCGACCCTGCGGCCAGGCCCGTCAGCTTGCTCGCCGCCAGCCAGACCAGCGAGCCACCCAGGCAATAGCCGACCGCGAAGACCGGGCCGCGCGGGGCCAGGTCGTCGATACAGGCCTGGATGTCCGACAGCATCCTGTCGAGCCCGACGGTTCCCGCATGGGCGACGCCGGCCTGGAAGTCCTTGGGCTCGCGGCCGGCGAGATAGCCGGGCTCGACGCGGTCGAACAGCGAAGGGGCCAACACCTCAAAGCCCAACGCCGCCCAGCGCGCGATGTCGGCCTGGATATATTCGTCGAGCCCGAAGATCTCCTGGATCACCACGACCCCGCCCTTGCGCGCGCCCTGGGGCGCGGCATGGCCGGCGGTGAAGGTGAAGCCGTCGAGGGCGGAGGTCAGGGTGACGAGGGTCATGTCTGCGTCCTGCTAAAGGTTGGGCGCAGCACGCAGGTGCGTCGCCCCGGTCGTTTGAGTTTCGCCGCCAAAACGGCGCCGCCTTGGCGCTGGGCTAGCCCTTGCCCGGCTTCAGCGAGCAGGCCAGACCCACCGTCTTGGCCTCGGTGCAGGTCATCGATTGCAGCGTGGCCTTGGAACGCGGTTGCGGCGCGTCGATGATATAGCCCGAGCCGCCGTCGCACAGCACTTCATAACGCGAGATGGCCGGATCGCCGCCACCGCCTAGATACGCACCGTTGGTCGGCGCGCACGCCAGGCCTGCTTTCTTGGTCAGGCTGCTCAGGCCTGCGGTCGAACCGACATTGGCTTTCAGGCGGCAGGTAGTAAACTTGGCGCCACGACCCTTTTGAGCCTTGGCCGAGGAGCTCAGAGCCAGGCAGTCATAGGCCGACAGGGTATTGTCGATCTTGGTAACCACCCAGCCAAAATCGCCCTTGCAGGCGATCTCGTAGCTGATGGTGCGAACGCCGTTGCGGTTGGCGTTCATGATGACTCCGGCGTCGGCCAGGGTGCAAGGCACGCCAGCTGCGGCCGCTATTTCGCCCGCCTCGCGTTGTTGCAACGGGTTGGCCGACTCACGGAAGCCCTTGCCGGCGGCAGACGCGTCACCTAGCTTGTTGCTAAAGTTCGGGTCGGTGAACTCGCGCTGGGTGTAGTTTGAACCGGTCGGCAATCCAGGCGCTTGGGCCATGGCGGTGGTGGTGGCGAGCGCGGCGAGCGCCAGTGATAGGATCAAGGTTTTCATCAAAGCCCCCTTTTGCATGTGCGTACGACGCGCGGTCTCGCCCGCGTGAGGTGGTAGTGTATCGAGCCCCTTCGCACGGCGAATTTCAATAGCGGATGTTGCTGGGGCAGTCGGCTAAACGTTGAACCTAAAGTGCATCACGTCGCCGTCCTTGACGATGTAGTCCTTGCCCTCGGCCTTCATCTTGCCGGCCTCCTTGGCGCCGTTTTCGCCGCCCAGGGCGACGAAGTCCTCGTAGGCGATGGTC
>JACMOF010000101.1 GCA_014378155.1 Caulobacter sp.
AAAGAAGACGCCGCAAAGATCGACGTCGATTACCGCTTCGCGGAGAACAGCTGGCTAGAATCGGCCCGGGTTGGCGTTCGCTGGGCCGAGCGCGATCAAACAACCCGCTTCTCGACCTATAACTGGGGTGTGCTGAGTGAAATCTGGGGCGGCGGCGGCCCGGTCTGGTTCGATGATCAGATCAACGGCTCGCCGACAACGCCCGGCGGTTCGACCAGCGCGGCCCAGACCACGCTCTATCCTTTCACCGACTTCATGCGCGGTCAGGTGCCGGTTCCGACTGGTCTCCAGGCCCGGCCGTTCTACAACGGCAACTCGGCCAAGGACTATGCCGCCATGACGGCCTTCGCCCTGAGCGTCGGCGACGAGTGGCGGGCCCGTAACGGCGGCAATGGCTGCCCGCAGAACTGGGTTCCGCTCGCTCAACGCTGCGGCGTGGTCGCCGGTACGCCGTTCTTGCCGGGTGAAATCAACCCGATCAATGAAAAGACCCAATCCGCTTACGGCATGCTGCGCTTCAGGCATGAGTTCGACGGCGACATCGGTGTCAGCGGCAATATCGGCCTACGCTATACCAAGACGAAGCGCGAGGCTTCCGGCTTCCTGTCCTTCCCGGCCTCAAACCCGCCGAGCGAGCAGTCCTGCCTGGACTCTCTCGCCCGATACAACGCTCAGCCTAATCCGAAGCCTGCGTTCACACCGACAGACTTCTGTTCACTGCCCGCGACCACCCGGGCCGCGACACGTCTTTTCTCGAACGGCGCCACCACCCCGACCGTCGCGCGTGCCACCTTCGAACATTGGCTGCCCAGCGTAAACGTGAAGGTTGCTCTGCCCAACAAGGTGCAACTACGCTTTGCCGCCTCGAAGACCATCACGCCGCCGGACATCGGTCTGACCCGCAACTACTACAATGTGGGTCTGGACCTCTCTGACACGGGGATCGCCGGTCCTCCGCTGACCGCCACCAGCGTCAGCGGCAACCTGACGGTCGGCAATCCCTATCTGAAGCCGACGAAGTCGTTCAATTTGGACGGTGCGGTGGAATGGTACTTCGCGCCGGTCGGCTCGCTAACCTTCGCGGCCTTCTACAAGGAACTGAAGGACGTCGCGACGAACTCGACTGCGCGTATTCCGTTCACCAACAACGGCGCGACCTTCGACGTGGCCATCACCACGCCGGGCAACTCGGACCAGACGGCCAAGGTCAAGGGCTTCGAGATCGGCTATCAGCAGTTCTACGACTTCCTGCCCAAGCCGTTCGACGGGTTCGGCATCAACGCCAACTACACCTACATCAACAGCAAGGGCGTGCCGCAAAGCACGCTGTCGGCGACCGACCCCGACGTGGCCGCTGGCCGGGTCTCGACCGTCGACACCAGCCTGCTGCCACTGCAAAGTCTGTCCAAGCACAACGTCAACTTCGCGGGCATCTACGAGAAGGGTCCGATCTCGGCTCGCCTGGCCTACAACTGGCGTTCGGACTTCCTGCTGACCGTCCGCGACGTGATCGTGCCCTACGCGCCGATCATGAACGAGGCCACCGGCCAGTTGGACGGGTCGCTGTTCTACACCGTCAATCCCAAGGTGAAGATCGGCGTGCAGGGCGTGAACCTGACCAACGAGGTCACCAAGACCACGCAGGTCCTGAACAACCAACTGCTCAAGGCTGGACGGTCGTGGTTCATGAACGACCGGCGCTACACCTTCGTGGTGCGCGCCAGCTTCTAAGGTCGATGGCGTCCGGCCGGGGCCTGCCCCTCGGTCGGACGTCCGCGGCCTCGGCTCCGGCCCGGTGGGGCGGAGACATTCGGTTCCTAGGACTTCGCCGCGCCCTGTCCCACGGGGCGCGGCGCTTTCGTTGAAGGCTGCGTGATGACCTCTTCTTCCATCCTTTCCCGACGCCAGGCTCTGGCTCTCGGCCTCGCAGGCGCGGCAGTCCTGGGCGGCGGTTCGGCTCAGGCGGCGCAAACGCCGTCGCTGGCCAAGCTGGCCAAGGCCAAGGGGGTGCAGTTCGGCAGCGCCGTCGGCGCCGGTCCGACCGGCTCGCTGACCGGCTCGTTCGAGGACGCTCGCTATCGCCAGGTCCTGATCGACGAGTGCGGCGTGCTCGTGCCGGAAAACGAACTGAAGTGGTACGTGCTGCGGCCCGACGCCGAGACCTTCGCCTTCGAACGCGCCGACCGCATCGCCGCCTTCGCCCAGCAGAACGACATCGCCCTGCGCGGCCACACCCTGCTGTGGCATCACCCCCAGTGGTTCCCTGCCTGGCTGAAAGCCCACGACTTCGGCAAGGGTCCGGCGGCCGCCGCCAACGCCGAGGCCATGCTGGTCGACCACATCACCAAGGTCGTGGCGCACTATCCGCAGATTCGGTCCTGGGACGTGGTCAATGAGACGGTCGATCCCAAGGACGGTTCGGTCCGCCACACAGTGTTCTCCGACGCCATGGGCCAGGCGCAGACGCTGGACGTCGCCTTCCATGCCGCCCGCGCGGCGGCGCCCAAGGCTCAGTTGGTCTATAACGACTATATGGGCTGGGAAGCCGGCAACGAGGCCCACCGCGCCGGCGTGCTGAAGCTTCTGGAAGGCTTCCGCAAGCGCGGCGCGCCGGTCGACGCCCTCGGGGTCCAGAGCCACCTCGGCACCGAAGATCCGGCCGCGCCTGGTAGCCTGGGGCGGCCCCAGGAAAAGGCTTGGCGCGCCTTCATCGATGAGGTGACCGGCATGGGCTACGACCTGCTGATCACCGAGTTCGACGTCAACGACCACGATCTGCCCCCCGGCGTCGCTGCGCGCGACGCCTCCGAAGCCGCCGTCGCCAAGGGCTATCTGGACCTGATGCTGGACTATCGTCAGACCAAGGCGGTGCTGGCCTGGGGCATGGTCGACAAGTATTCCTGGCTGCAGACCTTCACCCCCCGCAAGGACGGCCTGGCCAAGCGGGCGACGCTCTATGACGACGCCTACCGACCCAAGCCGTTGCGCCAGGCCGTGGCGGCCGCCTTCCCGGCCGCGCCGGAGCGGACCTGAGCCTCGCGTTCCGACCGATCATCGCGGCGCGTTATCTAGAGCCTGCCGTTGACACCCATTCCCGGTAAGCTTCCCGCCATGACCCTGTCGTTCCAGCCCCTTGACGAGCGCCACGATGTCACGCGCCAGATCCTGCGCGAGGAGATCGTACCGGCCTACCGTCCGGTGGTGCTGCGCGGCTTCGCAGCCGACTGGCCGGCGGTGGCGGCGGGACGGGCAGGGGCGAGGGCCGCCGCCGACTACCTGAAAGGCCTAGACCAGGGCGCGCCCGTCGAGGCCTTCGTTGGCGCGCCGGACATCAAGGGGCGGTTCTTCTACCAGGACGCCGAGCGGTCGGTGAATTTCGAGCGCCGGCCCGGCGCGATCTCGGCGATCCTCGACGACCTCCTCGCCCTGGGCGATCAGGTCGATCCGCCGTCGGTCTATGTGGGCTCAGCGCCGACGCCCAAGGTGTTGCCGGGGTTTGCCGAGGCCAACCGCAACCTCTTGCTCGACATCCCCGTCGACCCCCGTATCTGGTTCGGCAACGCGGTCACCGCCCAGACCCATTACGACATGGCCGACAATATCGCCGTCGTGGTGGCGGGCCGGCGACGCTTCACGCTGTTTCCACCCGAGCAGACGGCCAATCTCTATGTCGGGCCGCTTGACTTCACCCTGGCGGGTCAGCCGATCAGCATGGTGTCGTTGGATGAGCCCGATCACGCGCGCTATCCCAGGTTCGCCCAAGCCGTCGAGCATGGCCTGAGCGCTGAATTGGGCCCGGGCGACGCGATCTACATCCCGACCCTGTGGTGGCACCACGTGCGCTCGCTGGACTCGCTGAACGTGCTGGTGAACTATTGGTGGCGCGACCTGCCGCCCGAGGCCGGGTCGCCGTTCAAGGTGTTGGTCCACGGCCTGCTGGCGGTTCGTCACTTGCCGGCCCCGCAACGCGCCGCCTGGCGGGCGATCTTCGACCACTACCTGTTCGAGGTGAACGGCGATCCCGCCGCCCATCTGCCGGAGGACCGCAAGGGCGTGCTGGGTCCGCTGTCGCCCCGTCTGGCGCTGAACATCCGGGCGTTCCTGAAGCGCGCCTTCGGCTAGCCCGCTCCCGAAGGTCCTCGCCCACAGGGGGAAGACTTGAGCTAGAGCATTTTTCGAGCGAAGTGGTTCCGGTTCGCGTGAAGAAAAATGCGTTAAAACAAAAGATTAGAGCTCACGGCCTGACGCAGTCAGGTTGGGAAATGCTCTAGCCGCATACCGTCGAGAGCGCCTGGACATCCCAGGTCTTGATCGGCACGCGGAGACCTCGCGCGACCATGGCGTTCTCCAAGGTGACCGACGCCGTTTTCGGAGCGGAACTGAAGTCGGCGGCGTAGAACGGATGGCGCTCTGCCGTGTCCAAGGTGACGAGGCGGGCTCCCTGGCTCTGATAGAAGGCCAGCAGACGCGGCAGCAGACGGGCGTCGAGCGCCCCCTCATGCATCAGCAGCACATAGGGAATGTCTTTGCCGTACAGGCTGTGGGCCATGGCGCGGGAATAGTTGAAGCTGTCCTTGGCGGCCTGGAGATAGCTGGCCTCCAGCGCGGTGATCGCCGCCGTATCGCCCTTGGCGACACAACGGGCATAGGGCTCGTTCCAGGCCCAGTCGTCGAAGCTCATGGTCACGCTGGCGATGCGGTAATGGTGCTGGGCCAGGAACTGGCGGGCGGCGTCGCGCTTCTCGGGCGTGTCGCCCTCGTCGAGAAACGGAAAGCGCAACCAGCGCCAGTCGGCGCCGGCCATCTGCTTCTCCAGCACGGGCTCGTTGCGGATCAGGTCGGCCTGCCAGTCGGCCAGGCTGTTCTTGCTCAGCGCCATGTGCGACCAGGTGTGATTGCCCAGCGGGTGGCCCGCTGCGCGCCAGAGGCCTAGCACGGCGGCGGACTCCGGCTCACGCTCCTCCTGCACCGCATTGACGAAACCATAGACCGACGGGGCGCCGGCCTCATGCAGGGCGGCCAGGATTTGCTCGGCGATCCCGACCCGCGTCTGGCCGGGGGGCAGGGCGCTGTGAGCAGGCAGGTCGTCGAAGGTGAGGGCGATCTCGATGGCTTCTGGCTTGGCCAGGACGGGGCTGGCGACGGCGGTCAAGGCGACCAGGCCGCATAGCCACACGACGCTCGTGAATGACATCATGTTTCCACCCCAGGGTCATTATCGTCACTTGGCGTGACAACTGTCTTGGCGGGCAAGACCGCGTCCCGCAGCATGAGAGTGGCAAGAACTGGCCATCGTGACCAGCCGTCATGAGATAAAAAGGTAGCGGTACCGGT
Organism: Caulobacter sp.; assembly: GCA_014378155.1. GTDB lineage: Bacteria > Pseudomonadota > Alphaproteobacteria > Caulobacterales > Caulobacteraceae > Caulobacter. Next base: position 5,335 of record JACMOF010000101.1, read on the forward strand.
GGTTCACTGATCTGTTTTCCACGGCGCGCCGCGCCAAGGCGACCTTGAAGTCTTATCGTTCCGAGCGCTCGACAAAGGCGTTGACGCCGGCCTCGCCGGGGCCATTGACGCTAGCGCCGGGGTTGGCGACTGACCGCGTGGTGCGCAGACTTGCAGCGGATTGCGAGAAGAGGCGGCGTCGGCGTTATTCCTGACCTCGCCGCCAAGGTTTGGGGTTGAACCCCATGGCCGCGAAGCGGATTGCCGTCCTGAACCTCGTTTAGGAAGGACCAAGACTGATGCGTACCTCGATCTGCGGCGCTGTAGCGATGATGGCGACGATCGCGGCCTTTTCGGGATCGGCCCTGGCCCAGCAACCCGCGCCGACCACGCCAGTTGCCGGGCAAATGGCCACCAAGGCGTTCCTGACCCTCGACACGCCGATCGCGGTGATCGTCGCCGATCCTGCGGGCAAGGCCGTGCTGGACAAGGATGTGCCCGGCCTGACCGACCACCCGCTGTACGACAGCTTCAAGACCCTGTCCCTCAAGGAACTGCAGCCCAAGATGGGTGGCGGCATCGGTGACGACGCCATGGCCGCGACGGCGCGAGATCTGGCGGCGCTGGACCTGACCAAGAAGCGTTGACGCCTAACGCGCCTCGAGAGCCAACAGGCCAAACAGCGCGCCTTCGGTGTCGGACAGCCGCCAGCCGCGATGCACAAATACCGCGCCGCGCCGGAAGTCGTCGGCCACGGCGCGGCGCAGGGCGGACAAGGCCTCGGGCTCGCGGCCCCGAGGAAACAGCCGCGCGGCCAGGGCCGTGACCGTGGTCGGCGCGCGGCCGGCCAGCCAGGCCTCTCCCACCCGCGCGGCGGCGGTCAGGTCCAGATCGCCGAACAATCGCGCCTTGGGGTTGCTCGGGACGGCGGCGGCCAGCGATGGCAAGCCGGCGCTGGCCGTGACGACGAACAGGGCGGCCAGCAGGTCGCGGCGGGCTAGGGCGGTCATCGGTCGGCTCCGAGCTCTTGTTTCAGATGATCGGCCAGGCGCATCACCAGGGCCAGGATCGTCAGGGTGGGATTGGCGATGCCCGAGGTTGGGAAAACCGAGCTGCCGGCCACGTACAGATTGCCGGTTCCGTGCACCTTCAGGTCCGGATCGACCACGCCCCGCTTCGGATCGGCGTTCATCCGCGTCGTGCCCATGTGATGGCGCGAGGCGCTTGAGATCGCCAGCAGTTGGCTCCGCTTGATCGGCCAACAGAAACGGCCCTGGCCAGCGGCGCCCAAGGCGTCGCCGAACCCGGCGGTCGAGCGTTCCAGGCTGTCCCAGTCGGTCTTGCCGTAGGTCCATTCCAGTCGGATGCGCGGCATGCCAAGTGGGTCCTTCGCCGAGGCGTCCAGGGTCACGCGGCTGTCGGGATTGGGGAAGTGCTCGGACATGGCGAAACAGCCCAGGAGCTGGCCGCCGCCGGACGTGCCGCCGTCGAGGGTCGTGGCCACCTGGCGGAGCGCCTTGGTGTCGGCCTGGGCGATCCCGGTCTCATCGGCCGCGTAGAGCGTGACGGTGAAGTTACCGGCTCCCATCCGCTCTTGCGCCGGCGCGCCGCTGGCCAGCACGCAGTGGGGGCTGGTGCGGGTGGGATTGAGATACAGGCCCATCGGCGCGTCGCGCGACACGTGGACGGCCGAGGCTTCGCTCTCGGCGTCGCCGTCCACCGAATAGGTGACATGGCCCTGGAAGAACCGGCCGACGAGGTCGTGGGCGTTGCCGACGCCCGCCTTGTGGACCCCATTGGAGGCCAGCAGCAGCCGGACGTTCTCGATGCCACCGACCGCCAGAACATAGGTTTTGCCGCTCGCCGTGTGTCGCTTGCCGTCAAGGCAGGCCACGTCCAGCCCCTCGACCTGGTCGCCGGTCGGGTTCAACCGGATCTGGGTGACATTGGCGTGCAGATAGACCGTGATGTTGGCGGCATCCGCGAAATCGGTTCGAAAACGATCGAAGGCGGCCTTGTCGCTGCCGCCCGAATAGCGGGTGAAGGCGCGCGGGGCCGAGAAGAAGCCGTCCTCCGCGTCGAGGGCCAGCGGCGTGCGGGTTGGGTCTTTCAGGAGGGTGTTGTCGCGATCAAAGCGGGGGATCTCCAGCAGGTCGCAGGCCCGGTCGTAAAAGCCTTGCATCTGCTCTCGGGTCACCGGCCAGCCGCTGCGCGGCGCCCACGGCCGGGCCGCGAAGTCGGCGGGATCCAGCGGCGCGCACTTGCCGCCCCAGATCATGCCCGAGCCGCCCAGCACCCTGGCCCGCGACTGGGCGGGATAGTCGTCGAACGGCTTGTCGGGATTGTCCGGCGCGCGCACCATGGCCGAGCCGGCATAGAGGCCCTGGATTTCCATGTCCAGCTCGCGGCCGCCGCTTTCCAGGATCGCGACCTTCAGCGCACCGCCGGCCAGCTCCTTGGCCAGGGTGATCCCGGCCAGGCCGCCCCCGATGATCAGCAGATCGGCCTGGATTCGGCTGGCGTCAGGCAAGGTTCGGGCGTCGATGAAAGCCATCGTTTTTCCTGTCGGTGTTGCGTGGGAGGTGAGGGCGCGCGGCTAGAGCAAGCCGCGCGATATAGGAATCGCACGGCTTGCTCTAGACTTTTGTTTTCGCATCGCTTTTGCGGAAAACCGGTGGCCACTTTTCCGCGCGATGCTCTAGGCGCGCGCGCCCTTGGCCTTGAGGTAGTCGACGATCTCGCTGTGACCGTGCTTGAGCGCCTCGCCGAGCGGCGAGCGGGTTTGGCCTCGATTGGCGGGCACGGCGCGGTTCACGTCCGCGCCCTTCTCAGCGAGGTAGCGCACCGTGGCCAGGTCGCCGGACTGGGCGGCGTTGATCAGCGGGGTTTCGTCGCCGGGCACGAAGGACTCCACCGACGCGCCGTGCTCGACCAGGGTCTTGACGATGGCCAGGTCGCCGCTGCCCGCCGCCGCGATCAATGGGTCGCCGTCGCCGCGCACGGCCTTGCCGGCGTCGGCGCCCTTGGCCAATAGCAGCTCGACGAAGTCGAGCCGTCCGGAGCGGGCAGCTTCGATCAGTGGGCTGCCGTCGCCGAGGGCCGCGCGGTTCACATCGGCGCCCTGGTTGATCAGGTAGCGGACCGTCGCCAGGTCACCGGAGCGGATGGCGTTGATCAGCGGCGTGTCGTCGCCGGGGACATAGGCGTTCACCTCGGCCCCGCGCTCGACCAGCGCCTTGACGATGTCGGGCCGACCCTCGGAGGCGGCCGCGATCAGCGCATTCCCGTCGCCGCGCGAAGCCAGATTGGCGTCGGCGCCCCTGGCCAGCAGAAGCTCGACAAGGTCGGCCCGTCCCGAGCGCGCGGCTTCGATCAGTGGCGTGCCGTCGCCCGAGGCCTTGAAGTCGACATCGGCGCCGGCCGCGATGAGGGCCTTGGCCTCGCTGGCGTCACCGTCGCGCACGGCCTTGAACAGCGGGCTGCGGCGGTCGCGTGCCTTGTCGTGGGCCGTCTCCTCCCGGGCGTCCTGGACGCTGTCTTGGTGGACGATGCGGGCGGGCTGGGCGGCCCAGACGGCGAAGCCCGCGCCCAGGGCCAGGGCGGCGACGGCGGCGGCGCCGATCAGGCGGGTGGCGCGGCCTTGGCGGTGCTGGGTGAGCATGACAAACCTCTCCTTGAGTTGGGTGTTGGCCGCGGCTGGCCAGTGGCAGCCGAGCGGCGGCGCGAAGGGCGCCAGTTGGGTCTTCAGCATCGCCTCGCCATAGGCGCGGCGGGCGATGGGAAAGCGGGTCAGGACGGCGGCGTCGCAGGCGATCTCCTGGTCGATCCGCAGGCGCTGGGCGCCCAGATGGACCAGGGGATTGAACCAGAACAGGCACTGGACCGCGGTGGTAAGGGCGTTGATCTGGGCGTCGCCGGCCGCCAGGTGGTTGCGCTCGTGGGCGAGAATCAGGGCCTGCTCCTGCGGCGTGAAGCGCAGCGCGAAGTCGGCGGGTAGAACGAGCTTGGGCAGGAAGGCGCCGATCACCGCGGGGCCGACGCCGACATGCTCGGCGTGGAACAGGTCCGCCTCGCCGCGAAGACGGCCCAGCGACCGCACGAACCGGCGCTGGCGCGCGGCCTGGACACCGAGGGCCAGCAGGGCGACCAGGGCCCAGGCGATGACCAGCGGGCCTTGCGGGTCCCAGTCCTGAATGCGCGGCGTGGACCTGAGGAGCGCGACAGCGGGGGCTGGTTGGGCGGCAATGGCCGACGGCTGCGCGGCAGCGTCGACGGCGACGGCGACGGGCCGGAGCTGCGCAATGGGGATCGTCACGGTGCGCGCGGGCAGTATCACCGCCACGACCGCCAGCGGCGCGACCAGCCAGAGACCGTAGGCGGCGCGAGCGCCGAACAGGCCGCGAACCGGCCGGCGAAGCACCAGCACAAGCAGCACCGCCGCGCCGATCGCCAGGTTGGCGTGGACCAGAAGGGCCAGGAAGTCAGCGGCCATCGTCGTGCGCCTCCAGGATGCGGCGCAGTTCGGCGATGTCGTCGTCGCTCAGTCGTTCACGCTGCGAGAAGTGGCTAACCAGCGGCGCCAGGCGACCGTCGAACAGGCGATCCAACAAGCCCTGACTCTCGGCGTGAACATAGTCGCCCTGGGCCACCAGCGGCCGATACAGGAAGCGACGCCCGTCCTTCTCGGCGGCGATGGCGTCCTTCTTCAGCAGGCGGTTGAGCAGCGCCTTGACTGTGCCCTCGGCCCAGTTCTGCTCGTCCGCCAGCGTGGCGGTGAGCTCTTCGGCAGTCAGCGGGCTTTTCGCCCACAGCGCCTTCATGATCTGGCTTTCGGCCGTACTGATCCGCATGGAACCTCTCCTGGGCTCCTACAACGATTACCGACGTAATCGTTCGGGTCAATCAGCGATTATGATTGTAAACGATATGTAATGGAGACGGCTAGGTCTTGGTGCCGCGCAGGGCGCCGGGATCGACGGGCGGCCGCGGGCGATCACCGCCCGTGGAGCGCGGATCGCTAGTGCCCTTAGGTGCGGAGGGACGTGTGCCCGGATAGGTCTTCATGCGCCGGTGTCCTGATCGACTGGCGCGGCGGCTCGGCGGGCCTTTATGCGCGCCAACGCCGGACGCAGCACCGGCGTCGGCGCCACAAGTTTCCAGACGAGCGGGAAGGCGAAGGCCAGCAGCGCGCACGCCGCAGAAAGCTCGAAGAGCCAGTTCATGGGGTCGATGTCTCGAAGGCCGGCCGCGTCGGAGCCGATCAACCACCTCTCGGCGGCTCGCTCTCGACGGCCAAGGTCCGCATATAGGAACGCGCGAAACGGTTTATCAGGCCTCGTCGGCGGAAGGGTCTTCGATCATCGCGTTCAAGGCCAGGACGGCGGTCCAGGTGCGGCCGGTGATCCGGGTCCCGAGGGTTTTCTCGACCAGGCCATTTGTCAGTTTCGAGCCGCCCACGCCGTCGGGATAGATGGCGTAGATCTGACGGCTTTCGGCCCGCGCCTGTTCCGTACCGCGGATCGCCGCCCGCAGGGCGCCCATGGCCTTCTTGTCGGGCGTGTCCTTGCAGAACAGGGTCATCAGCCAGCCCGGATCGGCCGCCGCGAAGTCCGGGAATGGATTGGCGACGACCAGGGCCCGCCAGGCCTCGGCCGTGCGGACATAGACGTCGGTGCGCAGGCCCAGCCGGGTCAACAGCTCGGTCTCCAGCTGGGTCTGCAGCTCGGCGCCGGTGCGCTCGCCGCTGTTGAAGATCAGGTCGCCGGGCTTGGGACCCATGCGCACATCGGTGAAGCCCAGGTCCGTCACCAGGCCGGTCAGTTCGTCGGCGGAGATCAGGCGACCACCGGCGGCGTTGACGCCGCGCAGCAGGGCGATGTGCAGGGACATGGTCGGGCCTTTCGAACGAGGCGGTTGTCTAGCCCTTCGCGGCGGCGACGTCGCTGAGCGATTTAGCCGTTGAGCGCCGCAAAGCCGCGTTCCAAATCCGCCTTCAGGTCCGCCACGCTCTCCAGCCCCACATGCAGCCGCAAAAGCGGCCCCTCCAGCGTCACGGGAACCGACCGGTTCTGCAGCTGTGGATCGCAGTGGATCGCCAGGCTCTCATAGCCGCCCCACGAGAAACCCAAGCCGAATATTTCGAGCGCGTTGAGGAAGGCGTGGACGGCCTTCTGCGAGGCGGGCTTCAACACCACGCCGAACAGGCCGCAGGCGCCGGTGAAGTCGCGTTTCCACAGGGCGTGGCCGGGATCGTCCTCAAGGGCCGGATGCAGCACGCGGGCCACCTCGGGGCGACCCTGCAGCCATCGGGCGATCTCCAGGCCGGCGGCCTGGTGGGCGGGCATGCGGACGGCCAGGGTGGGCAGGCCGCGCAGCACGGTATAGGCGTCGTCGGGCGACACCGACCAGCCGATGTCCCACATGGCGTCGCCCAGCTGGTTGCCGATGACGTTGTCGGCGGTGGCGGCGCTGCCCATGAAGACGTCCGAGTGGCCGCCCACATATTTGGTCAGGGCCTGCACGCTGATGGTCACCCCGTGGGCCAGGGGCTTGAAGTAGAAGCTGGCGGCCCAGGTGTTGTCGATCAGGGTCAGCACGCCGCGCGCCGTGGCGGCCGCAGCGATGGCGGGTAGGTCCTGCATCTCGAAAGTGAGCGAGCCGGGGGCTTCCAGCAGGATCATCCGGGTGCGCGGCGTGCACAGGGTCATCAGGGCGTCGGGCGACAGGGCTGGGTCGTAATAGGTCGTCGCTACGCCGAAGCGGGTCAGTACCCGGTCGCAGAACCGGCGGGTAGGCCTATAGGCGCTGTCGACCACCAGGATCTCGTCGCCGGACTTTAGCAAAGCCAGCATGACGCCGGTTATCGCCGCCAGGCCCGACGGATAGAGCGTGACGTCCGGCGAGCCCTCCAGTTCGGCCAGGGCCAGTTGCAAGGCGGCGGGCGAGGACAGGCCGGTAATGCCGTAGGTCAGCTGGTTGTCGTCATACAGCGCGGCGGCGTTGGGCAGCAGCACGGTCGAGCCGCGCTGGATCGGCGGATTGACCGTCCGCGCCAGCTTGATCCCGTCCCGCGACGGCGAGCCCGTACGGACCAGGCGGGTTTCTTCATCCAGGGGCATGGCGCGGACTCGCGGTTCTCGGTGTTGCAGGTCCTCCCCCTGTGGGGGAGGTGTCGGCGAAGCCGACGGAAGGGGGGTGATTGGCAGCTGGCGAGATGCCCAATGAAGATCCCAACACTCCCCCCACCGGTCGCTTCGCAACCACCTCCCCCACAGGGGGAGGATTTTTGAAGTCAGGCCTCGCCCGTCGCCACCGGCACGTCCTCGCGCCCGCCCCATTCGGTCCAGGAGCCGTCATAGACTGCCGCTCTCGGCTTGCCGAGCCGCGCGAGCGCCAGAGACACCACCGAGGCGGTGATGCCAGATCCGCAGGTGGTGGCCACGGGCTTGGCGACATCGACGCCGGCCATCTCGAACACCGCCGCCAGCCTTTCAGCGCTTAGCATCGTGCCGTCGGGCGCCAGAAGCCCCGCCAGCGGCACGTTGCGCGAGCCGGGGATGTGGCCGCCGCGCAGGCCTGCGCGGGGCTCGGGCTCGGCGGCGGTGAAGCGGCCAACGGGGCGGGCGTCGACCACCTGTTCGCGGCCGGTCTCGATATTGCGCTTGATCTGCTCGATCGAGCGGACGAGGTCAGCCTGGAAGCGCGGGGTGAAGTGGCGCTCCTGGGGCATGACCACGTCGTCGTCCACCGGCCGGCCCTCGGCGATCCACTTGGGCAGGCCGCCGTCCAGCACCACGACGTCCTCGTGGCCCATGGCCCGGAATTCCCACCAGACGCGGGCGGCGGGCAGGATGCCGGTGCTGTCATAGACCACGATCCGCGAGCCATCCCCCAGGCCCAACTTCTTGACCCGCGAGGCGAACTTGATCGGAGAGGGCAGCATGTGCGGCAGGTCGGAGGTCTCGTCGGCGATCTCGTCGATGTCGAAGAACACCGCGCCGGGGATGTGGACCGACTTGTATTCGGCCCTAGGGTCGCGCTTTGCGGCTGGCATGTGCCAGGACCCATCGACGATCCGCACGTCCGGCGCGTCGAGGTGCTCCTGCAGCCAGGCAGTCGAGACAAGGGGGTCTTGGGTCATGGCTTGGCCTTTCGGGGTCTGACTCGCCCCAACGCGAAGGGTGGGCAAGATCACGCGATCGGCGACGGGGAGCAAGCGCGACCTACATCCACGGCGGGGTCGGCAGGCCCTTCTCGGCGAGGAACGCTGGGTTGAACAGCTTGCTTTGGTAGCGCGAGCCGTGGTCGCAGAGGATGGTCACGATGGTGTGGCCGGGGCCCATGGCGCGGGCCATGCGGATCGCGCCGGCCACGTTGATCCCAGACGAGCCGCCCAGACACAGGCCCTCGTGCTGCACGAGATCGAACACCTGCTCCAGCATCTCCTCGTCGCTGATCCGGAACGGGTGGTCGACCACCAGGCCTTCGAGATTGGCGGTGATCCGGCCCTGGCCGATGCCTTCGCTGATCGAGGTTCCTTCCGACTTGAGTTCGCCGTCGGCGTACCAGCTGTAGAGCGCGGCGCCATGCGGGTCGGCCAGGCCGATCTTCACCGACGGCTTGCGGGCTCGCAGGGCCTGGGCGACGCCGGCCAGGGTGCCGCCCGAACCGATGGCGCAGATGAAGCCGTCGACCGC
>JACMOF010000102.1 GCA_014378155.1 Caulobacter sp.
CGAACCGGAACCACTTCGCTCGAAAAATGCTCTAGCCGCCCCACATCTGGATCTTCACGTCGTAACAGCGGTCGCGACCCTGGCGGGTGGCGCAGTAGCCCGTTTCGTCGGAGCCTTCGTGGATCATCGCGTAGCGGTCCAGATTGCAGCCCCACCATTCGTTCTCGAAGCCGCTGCCGCCGTCGTTTCCGTCACCGTCCCGCTTGAACACCGGCTCGTCGCCCCGCGTGTAGAACCGGGTCATGCCGGTCAGGCCTCCAAAACTGCCCCAGCCGTGGACCAGGCCACAGACCCGGCCCCGGCGCGTGGTCCAGACCGCGCCCAGTTCCAGCGGATTGGGCTGGCGTAACCGGGTAACCAGCCGAGGCTTGACCTCGGCCCAGCGCACGCGCGCTAGGGTCCGGGCCGGGACCAGGGCTCGACCCGTCGCTGAGGGCTTGGGCGTGACCGACAGTTCGTAGCGAATGGATTCGCCGACGATAATCGCGCTACAGACCACGACGATGGCCATGACCACGGTCTGGAAACCCCACAGCAAGAAGCGCTTGCGCCAGGCTCGGCGCCCCCGCGCCTCCGGCATCCGCAGAATGAAGGTCATGGCCCACCCGGAAGATTACGTCTGTAGTCCTATAAACTTACAGATGTAATTCCAGACGTCAACCGACGCGACGCCGGGAACGTCGGGGTGATTAGCGGCGCAACGCAGGCAGGTTGATGCCGTCGACCTGGTGCTCGATCACCTCGCCGGGCCAGATGAAGTGTGGCGGCATGGGTCCGCGCGGGGTGACGCTCCAGACGACCAGAGCCGTCAGTATGGCCAGGCCGACGATCGACACCGCGCCGGTCGCGTGGCGCTCTTCGCTGGGCTCGGGCTGAGCCAGCAGCTTGACCCGGAGCAGCAAGGGATGGGCCGCCCAGAAACAGGCCAGGGGCGAGCCGGTGCGGGCGGCGTGCGCCTTGACCAGGGCTTCGGCATAGACCTTCCGCAGGGTGGGCCGGAGGCTCAGCACCTGGGCGTCGCAGGCCAGTTCCTGATCCAGGCGGGCGCAGACCGCGCCGATGTGGATCAGCGGATTGCACCAGCCCAGCGCCAGGCCCACGGCGATCGCCAGATTGGCCAGCGGGTCGCCGCGCTGGATGTGGGCGCGTTCATGCAGGTCGACCATCCGCCGCGCCTCGGCGTCGAAGCGCTCCGCGAAGTCGCATGGCAAGACAATGCGCGGCCACAGCACGCCCATCACGGCGGGGCCGGCCTGACCGGCGCGCGCCTGACGCCGGAAGGCGACCTCCTGCTGGACGATGATCCCGGCGGCGACCAGAGCGCCGACCATCCAGGCGGCCAATACGGTGATGGCGTGGGTCTCGCCCATCGGGGCCGCGGGCGCGCCGGCCTCCAAGGCCTCGGACAGACTGGGGAACAGGCTGGCGAGGACGGCCGCCGGGACCAGGATCCATAGCCGGTAAGCCAGGCGGGCGCCGATCCAGCTGCGGGCGGGGCCGCGCAGCAACAGCACCAGCAGCACCGCCGCCATGGCGGCGACCTGGGCGCGCAGCAGCGTCAGGGCGAGGAGTTCAGCCACCATCTTCAAGACCCGCGATCAGCGTCTTCAATTGCTTGATCCCGTCGGCCGACAGCGCGCGATGCTGGGCGAAATGCGCCACCAGCGGCGTCAGCTGGCCGTCGAACAGCCGGTTCAGCAGGCCCTGGCTCTCGGCCTGCACATAGTCAGCGCGCTGGACGACGGGGGCGTAGCGGGCCCGGCCCTCGATGCGGTCGGAGCGGATCGCCTTGCGCTTCAGCAGGCGGTTGATCAGCGTCTTGACCGTCGCCTCGCCCCAACCCTGCGGCTCGGCGACCTCCGCCATGATCTCGTCCACCGTCAGCGGATGGCGGGACCACAGCGCGTCCATGATGCGGCTCTCGGCCTGGGTGATGTTCATGGCGCCTCGCATCTCAAGCGCCAACGATTACGCCTGTAACCTAGGCTGTCAAGCGGTGAACCTCGACCTGAGCGCCGCCTCACGCCACAGTGCGCGGCATGACTCGCCTGCTCGAACGCCTCACCCCCTGCGGCCCCATCCTCGATCCGAAGGCCGCCGAACGGGCGCATGAGGCGATCGGCAAGAAGGCCGGCGAGGCCATGCGCCTGGTCGAGGCCGCCTGGCCGGCCCTGGCGCCGGTGTTTTCCGCCTCGTCCTACCTGGCTGGCCTGGCGCGGCGGGACGGCCAGCGGCTGCCGGCGATCCTCGACAGCGATCCCGACGCGCGGCTCGCTCAGATCCTGGCCGCCGCCGGGACCGTGGCCGCCGAACCAGACTTCGAGACCGCCCGGCGGGTGTTGCGCGAACTGAAGGCCGAGCTTCACCTGCTAACGGCCCTGTGCGACCTGGGCGGGGTCTGGGACCTGGACGCGGTGACCGCCGCCCTGGCCCGCTTTGCCGACGCGTCCCTGCACGCGGCCCTGGCCCAGGCGGCCCGACTGGAGGTGGCGCGCGGCGCCCTGACCCATATCGGTGAAGGCAAGGATGGCCCCATCCCCGGCCTGTTCTGCATCGCCATGGGCAAGCACGGGGCGTTCGAGCTCAACTATTCCAGCGATATCGACTTCTCGATCTTCTACGACCCCGACGCCCTGCCGGTCGCGCAGGGCGTCGAGCCGCAGGGCGTGGCGGTGCGCCTGACCCACCATTTGGGCCGGATGCTGGCCGAGCGCACCGCCGATGGCTACGTGTTCCGCATCGACCTGCGCCTGCGCCCCGACCCCTCCTCGACCCCGCCCGCCATGCCGATCGACGCGGCGCTGGAGTACTACGAGAGCGTCGGCCAGAACTGGGAGCGGGCGGCCCATATCAAGGCGCGGATCGCGGCCGGCGACATCGCCCGCGGCGAGGCGTTCCTGGCCGAACTTCAGCCGTTCATCTGGCGCAAGAACCTCGACTTCGCAGCCATCGCCGACATCCATTCGATCAAGCGTCAGATCCATGCCTACAAGGTCGACGACCGCCTGACCGCCAAGGGCGCGGACCTCAAGCTGGGGCGCGGCGGCATCCGCGAGATCGAGTTCTTCGTCCAGACCCAGCAGTTGATCCTCGGCGGTCGGCACGCGAACCTACGCAGCCCCCGCACCCTCGACGCCCTGGCCGCCCTGTCGGACGCGGGCCACGTGACGCGCCAGGACCGCGACTATCTCACCAAGGCCTATCGCGACCTGCGCGCCCTGGAGCACCGGGCGCAGATGCTGGCCGACGACCAGACCCACAAGCTTCCGGAGTCCGACACCGATCGCAAGCGGGTCGCGGCCCTATGGGGCCATGGCAATCTACGCAGCTTCGACGCCGTGGTCGGGCACCTGCTGAAGGGCGTCAACCGCCGCTACGGCGCGCTGTTCAAGGGCGAGGAAGCGCTGTCGTCGCGGTTCGGCAGCCTGGTGTTCACTGGCGTCGAGGACGATCCCGAAACCCTGGCCACCCTCAAGCGCATGGGGTTCGCCCGTCCCGAGCGCGTGGCCGCCACCATTCGTGGATGGCATCACGGCCGCATCGCCGCCACCCGCACCGAACGGGGCCGCGAGCTGTTCACCCGCCTGGCGCCGCGCCTGCTGGACGCGGCCAACGCGACCGGCGCACCGGAAGACGCCTTCAACCGCTTCGCCGACTTCTTCGCGTCGCTGAGCTCGGGCGTGCAGATCCAGTCGCTGTTCCTGGCCCAGCCACGGCTGTTCGAGCTGATTGTCGAGGTCATGGCCTTCGCCCCCCGCCTGGCCTCGACGCTGGCGCGACGCCCGACGGCTCTCGACGCCCTGCTCGACCCAGCCTTCTTCGGTCCCATGGAAATGCCGCGCGACCCGCCGTGGGATCCCGTCGATTTCGAAGGCGCGATGAACGCCGCGCGGCGCTTTTTCCGCGACCAGACCTTCCGCATCGGGGTGCGGGTGATCAGCGGCACGGCGGGCGCCCGCGACGCCGGCGCGGCCTTCGCCGACCTCGCCGACCTGACCGTGGGCGGCTTGGCCCCGGCGGCTCTCTGCGAAGTCGAGCGGTTGGGCGGGGCCTTCCTAGGCCAGGTGGCGGTGGTGGCCTTGGGCAAGGCGGGGTCGCGCGAGATGACCGCCAAGTCGGATCTCGACCTGATGACGCTCTACGCGGCCGACGGTTCCGCCGAGATGTCGGCGATCAAGGGCTGGGGCGCGGAAAGCTTCTACGCCCGCTTCACCCAGCGCCTGGCCTCGGCCTTGTCGGCGCCGACCGGCGAGGGCACGCTCTACGAGGTGGATCTCAAGCTACGACCGTCAGGAACCAAGGGGCCTGTGGCGGTCAGCTTCGCGGCCTTCGAGGACTATTACGACCGCGAGGCCGAGACCTGGGAGCTGCTGGCCCTGACGCGGGCGCGGGTGGTCTGGGCCTCGTCGCCGGGCTTCCAGGCGCGGGCCGAGGGCGCGATCGCGGGGGCTCTGCGCCGCGCCCGCGATCGCAGGAACACCGCCGTCGACGTGCTGGAGATGCGCCAGTTGATGGAGGACGAGCGGCCCGGCAAGGGCGACTGGGACCTCAAGCTGACGCCCGGCGGCCTTGTCGATATCGAGTTCGCCGCCCAGTTCCTGCAACTCGTGCATGCCGCGGATGGAGGTCCGCTGGCGCAGAACACCGGCGAGGCGCTGGTGGCGCTGCAGGCGGCTGGACTTGGCGACAAGACCGCGATGGCGTCGCTGGAGGCGGCCTGGCGGCTGGAGCAGGACCTGTCGCAACTGCTGAAGGTGGCGTTGGAGGACGGGCACGATCCCGACACCGAACCCAAGGCGTTTCGGGCGCTTATGGCGCGGGCGGGCGGTGTTCGGGCGTTCGGGTCGCTGAAGGGCAAGCTGGCCAAGGCCAAGGCGGCGGCGCGGGCGGGGTTTGAAGCGGTGGTGAGATAGGTCCTCCCCCTCTCGGGGAGGTGCCGGCGAACCCGACGGTGGGGGGAATGATCGGCCGACGGCCACGACCCGGACAGGGCGACCCAAAGCTCCCCCCACCGGCCTTCGGCCGCCTCCCCCACAGGGGGAGGAGCTTTTCGATGTAACCAAACCCCCTTCCGGCACGTATCTTCCTATGAAGACCCCGCCCGGAACCCCGCCATGCTGGTCCGCAACGCCCCCGACCTGACCGACAACGACGTCACCGATCAGGGCCTTTACCTGCGCCGGCGGCAGTTCATCGCAGGCGCGGCGGGATTGGGTCTGGCGGGGGCGGGCGGCGCGGCGAACGCCCGGGGTCTGGCCTACAAGCCGGGCTTCTCGACCACCGAGGCGCGGACCCCCAAGAAAGACATCACCACCTACAACAACTTCTACGAATTTGGGGTCAACAAGGAGGACCCCGGCGAGAACGCCGGGTCCTTGAAGACCCGGCCGTGGACCGTGCGGGTCGACGGCGCCTGCGAGGCCCCGACGACCTTCGCCATCGACGACCTGATCAAGGGCCAGAAGCTGGAGGAGCGCATCTATCGCATGCGCTGCGTCGAGGGCTGGTCGATGGTCATCCCCTGGGTCGGCTTCCCGCTGAAGGACCTGATCGCGGCGGTCAAGCCGACCTCAAAGGCCAAGTTCGTGGCCTTCGAAACCCTGATGCGTCCCTCTGAAATGCCGGGCCAGAAATGGGACACCCTGCAGTGGCCCTATCGCGAGGGCCTGCGCATCGACGAGGCGACGCACCCGCTGGCCATCTTGGCCGTGGGCCTCTATGGCGACGTGTTGCCCAACCAGAACGGCGCGCCGCTGCGGCTGGTCGTCCCGTGGAAATATGGCTTCAAGGGCATCAAGTCGATCGTCAAGATCAGCCTGGTCGAGCGTATGCCGGCCACCGCCTGGAACGTGCTGGCCCCGCGCGAATACGGCTTCTATTCGAACGTCAATCCCGCTGTCGACCACCCTCGCTGGTCCCAGGCCACCGAGCGCCGGATCGGCGAGTTTCGCCGCCGCGAGACCTTGCCATTCAACGGTTATGGCCAGTACGTCGCCGACCTCTATCGCGGCATGGACCTGCGGAAGACCTTCTGATGGACGCGACGTTGAAGCGGGTCGCGGCCAAGAAGCGGCCCTCCAAGACCCGGGACAACCTCGTCTACGCCGCCGTCTGGCTGGCCTGTCTCGCGCCGCTGGTCTGGCTGGCCTGGCGCGGGTTCAGCGGCGACCTGGGGGCCAATCCGATCGAGACCCTGATCCGCCAGATCGGCGTCTGGGGCCTGCGCCTGTTGCTGGTCGGCCTGGCGGTGACCCCGGCCGCGCGGATACTGAAGAAGCCGCGCCTCGTACGCTTCCGGCGGACCATCGGCCTGTTCGCCTTCAGCTATATCTGCCTGCACCTGCTGACCTATATCGGCGTCGATCTCTATTTCGACTGGGGCCAGCTGTGGAAGGACATCCTCAAGCGGCCCTTCATCACCCTGGGCATGGGGGCTTTCACGCTGCTGATCCCGCTGGCGGTGACCTCGACCAACGGCATGATCCGCCGGCTGGGCCGGGCGACCTGGCAGAGGATCCACTGGCTGATCTACCTGATCGTGCCGCTGGGCGTGGCCCACTACTATCTGCTGGTGAAGGCCGACCATCGCCCGCCCCTGGCCTATGCGGCGATCCTGGCGGTGTTGATGGGGTGGCGGTTCTGGGATGCGTGGGGCAGGGGAAGACCTAGACTTGCCCCCACCTGACCGCTGCGCGGTCTGTCCGCCCCGATAGGGGGCGGAGCCTCGCGCTATTGGCG
>JACMOF010000103.1 GCA_014378155.1 Caulobacter sp.
CCAACTAATATCGGAGCCACCTCGTGAAGCGGACATTCCAGCCGTCGAAGCTCGTGCGAGCCCGCCGTCACGGCTACCGCGTGCGTATGGCCACCAAGAACGGCCAAAAGATCGTCGCGCGTCGCCGCGCCAAGGGCCGTAAGCGCCTGACGGCCTAACAGCCTTTTCTCCCTCCTTCTTCGCAAGAGTGGGCGGGATCAAGACCATGACAGAAGCCGCCCTTTCCTCGAAACAGGCTCAGCGCCTGCACCGGAAAGGGCGGCTTTTTTCATGACCGAAGCTCAGCTTCCGTCCCAGACCCCGGCGTCCGTGAAGATCGAGCGCCTCAAGAAGCGCCCTGAGTTCCTCAAGGCCGCCAAGGCCCCGGCCCTGGCGCGTGGCGCGGTGTTCATGCAGATGCGCGCCCGTCACGACGACGATCCGCAAATCCGCGTGGGATTCACCGCCACCAAGAAGATCGGCGGCTCGGTTCAGCGAAATCGCGCCAAAAGACGCCTGCGCGAGGCCGCCAGGCTACTTCTTCCCCTTCATGGTCGCCCTTCGTGCGACTATGTGTTCATTGCTCGCGGCGGCACCGGCCAGCGGGCTTGGGGACGTTTGCTTGACGACGTTAAAACCGCGCTGATAAGCCTCGCCGCCGACCTCGATCGCGCGGGCCCGGGTCAGCAGCCCGCTCCGCACGCCCCCACCGCGTCCGATTCCTCCGTTTCTGGTTAAGTCATCCATGCAGCCGAACGACAACAACAAGAACACGCTGATCTTTCTCGTCTGCGCGTTCGCGATCCTGATTGGCTACAACTTCTTCTACATGGAGCCGCAGCAGAAGAAGGCCGCGGCGGCCCTGCAGGCCAAGAAGATCGCCGAAGCCCAGGTCGCGCTGCAACCCGGCATGACGCTCGGCCCCAACGGCGCGCCGCAGTCAGTGAAGCTGTCGCGCGAAGACGCCAAGGCCCAGAGCCCGCGCATCGCCGTCGACACCCCGGCCCTGTCGGGCTCGATCGCCCTGAAGGGCGCGCGCATCGACGACCTCTGGCTGAAGCGCTACACCCAGGAGCTCTCCAAGACCTCGGCCCCGGTCGAGCTGTTCCGCCCCGAGGGGATGGAGTTCGCCTGGTTCGCCGACTTCGGTTGGGTAGGCTCCAACCTCCCCGGCCTGCCCACCGCCCAGACCGTCTGGACCGCAGCGCCGGGCCAGGTGCTGCGCCCCGACACGCCCGTCACCCTGACCTACGATAACGGCCAGGGTCTGGTGTTCACCCGCCTCATCTCGGTCGACGCCGATGCGATGTTCACCGTCACCGACGGCGTGCGTAACCAGGCCGGCGCAGCTGTGGCCCTGGCGCCCTACGCCTCGGTGCAACGCCAAGGCATCCCGGCCACCCTGGGCAAGACCCAGATCGTCTACGAAGGCGGCATCGGCGTGCTCGGCGGCGTGACCGACGACAAGTACATCCTGCAGGACAAGGCCAAGTACCCCAAGTGGAAGAAGGACAAGCCCGATCAGAACGACCTGAAATCCAAGGGTGGCTGGATCGGCATCACCGACAAATACTGGCTGTCGGCGCTGATCCCCGACCAGTCCGAGATGATCAGCGGTCGGTTCCGGGTCACCCAGTCGCGCGGCGTGGACATCTATGAGTCCAACTTCCTGGGCGCCACCCAGGCGCTGAACCCCGGCCAGACCATTACCCACAGCACCCGCCTGTTCGCCGGCGCCAAGACCGTGCCGCTGATCACCCGCTATCAGTACGGCGGCAAGCCTGTGGTCTGGTGGAAGTTCTGGGACCGGCCCAAGGTCGAGATCCCGCGCTTCGACTGGGCCGTCGACTGGGGCATGTTCTCGTTCTTCACAAAGCCGATCTTCAATATCCTGGAGATCTTCTACAAGCTGGTCGGCAACTTCGGCGTCGCCATCCTGCTGCTGACCGTGACCCTGAAGCTCATCCTCTTCCCGCTGGCCGACAAGAGCTA
>JACMOF010000010.1 GCA_014378155.1 Caulobacter sp.
CTTGCCGCGCAAAGGGTCTCTCAACTCACTGGCGGCCGCCCAAAACCTGCTGGCTAAAGCCTGGCTGGCGAGCGGCCAAAGAAAAAGCGGCAGCCTTTCGGGCCGCCGCTCGAAAGCGCTATCAGCGCTGACGGACGATGTGAGGCCTCTATAGCGCGATGTTCAGACGGTTGGAAGCCCCTCTGACACCGCGCCTTAGGAGGCGTTCAGTATGCCGGACAACGCCTTGAGGGGGTCGTCGGCTTCGCAATCGGCTTCAAGGCTGGTTGATCGCCCCTTCCAAGCGACCTCAGCCACGAGCATGCCAGGATCCAGGCAAGACTGCTCGCCGACCGAACCGGTCATTTGATACAGCGCCGGATCATCAAGCCAACGCTCCAGAACTTCCGCTGAGTCTCGGCTCAACGTCCAGTTCTTGGCCCGGACGCCGTTCGGCGCGCGCCCCAAGGTCTCCACCCGCGACACCGTCCATCGGCCGCGCGTGTTGCGTCGTGCGACCGTGCTTGAGCTTCCGCCGAGATAGAGCGCTTGGCGAAAAATCGTGACCTCGCCGACCGCGCTGGCGGGAGGCAAGCCGGCCCGCGCCCGCAGGTCGACATGGAGATCTTCGATAGAACGGCTCATCGCCGGGCCGGCGAAAATCATCGCCGCAAACAGCCAAGCCGTACCCCATCGTCTTCGGATCATTATGACCGCCCTCGCTGATAAGTAAGGCTTTCGGTGCCCGAGGTCGCAAGTCAAGCTTTCCGCCCCTTCCGCACCGCAACATTTGTGGCCTATACAGTCGCCCGCGCAGCCGCCTCCCCGCGGACCCCAATCTCCTGAAGAAGAGTCACAATGGACCTCTCCAAGATCGCCACCGGCGTGAACCCGCCTTATGACCTCAACGCCGTCATCGAGATCCCGCAAGGCGGCGAGCCGGTGAAATATGAGATCGACAAGGCCAGCGGCGCCCTGATGGTCGATCGCTTCCTGCACACGGCGATGTTCTATCCGGCCAATTACGGCTTCATTCCCCACACCCTGGCGGACGACGGCGATCCCGCCGACATCATGGTGGTGGGTCCGACCCCCGTGGTGCCGGGCGCGATCATCCGCTGCCGCCCGATCGGCACCCTGATGATGGTCGATGAAGCCGGTTCGGACGAAAAGATCCTGGCCGTGCCGGTCGACAAGCTGCACCCCTTCTATACGGGCGTGAACAGCTGGCGCGACCTGCCGGTGATCCTCACCGAGCAGATCGCCCACTTCTTCCAGCACTATAAAGACCTGGAAAAGGGCAAGTCGACCAAGATCAGCGGCTGGGCCGACCTGGAAGAAACCGCCGAGATCATCCGCACGGCGATCAAGCGCCACGACGAAAGCTACTGAATTAGTACAGGTTCTTTCCCTCCCCTTAATGGGGAGGGGGGACCACCAAGTGGTGGGTGGGGCTTCGCCGCCCCCTTGACTCATCAAACCCCACCAGACCTCTTCGGTGCGCCCTCCCCCTGTGGGGTCCCACGGGGGCAGGCGCTTACGGCTCTTGAACCCACCGTCGCCCATCGCCACCTAAGCTGGACGTCGCGAGGCGGGGCGCCGATCCCGGGCCTGGTTCTCGCGCACGAAGTCGCTTGAGCGAGGACTTCGCGATGACCCGCGCCATCCTGTTCGACAGCCCCTTTCTGCTGGGCTTCGAACACACTCGAGACCTGATCGAGCGCGCGGCAAAGGCCGCCGCCGAAAGCTATCCGCCCTACAATGTCGAGCAGTCTGACGACGGCGGGGTGCGCATCACCCTGGCAGTCGCTGGCTTCTCGCCCGATCAGTTGCATGTCACCGTCGAAGGCGGCCAGCTGGTGGTCGCCGGACGGCGCGAGGCGGACGGCAAGTCCGAGACCGACCGCGCCTATCTGCATCGCGGCATCGCGGCGCGGGGCTTCCTGCGCACCTTCGTGCTGGCCGACGGCATGGAGGTCACGGCCGCCACGCTCGAGCATGGCTTGCTGCATGTCGATCTCGCCCGGCCGGAGCCTGAACGGCTGGTTCGCCGCATTCCCATCCGGTCGGTCGGCTGACCTTTCCGGCACTCGTTCCAGCGCGCGGTCTGAACCGACCTGCGTCGCGGGGCGTTCCCATTTTCAAAGGAGTTGGTCTTAATGACACCTGACCCCCATACCCCGTTCTTCTCCGCCGAAGCCTTCGCGGCGCTTGGCGCGCCCGACCTGGTCTATGTGCGGCCCATCAAGGCGGCGGAAATCCTCGAGGACGCGCCGGACGGGGTCAGCGACTTTGACCTGTCGCCCGACCAGACGCTCTACGCCGTGTCCCGCGCCGACGGCGCCCGCCTGGCCGTGCTGACCGACAAGGACTCCGCCGTGGCCGCCGCCCTGGCGCACGAGCTGGCGCCGGTCTCGGTGCATTAGCCCCCGTCGGTAAGTTCCGAGCCGACCCGAGAGACATCTGGGTCGGTTTGGGAGCGGCGCGCCTAATCGAGTCGACGCTGCAAACGCCTCAAAGGCGCCATCCCCCTCAACTGGCTCAAGATCATCGTTGGCTCGCCCTGTGCAGCGTCCACCATGGTGCAGGTGAAGCCCTGGAAGGGTTGTCCATCTCGGGTGATTAAGAGGAAACCAGGAGTAAATATCCTGCCATCATAGTTGACGCCATCTACGGCATCATATTGGTCGAGGTTCTTTTGAATCTTTTGGATGTCAGCCTCGGGTTTTCCCGCGCCGTAATACATCATCTTTCCGTCAGGCGAGAAGCGCATGTAGTCTAGCGAAATCCATTTAGACAACGCCTTCGTGGTCGAATTTGGTGTAACGACCCGGCTTTCCCAAAGACCCACAAGATCGCTAGAGGTACACGGGCGGCCCTCAGCCAGCGGCTCGGTCTGTGGAATTTGAGCCCTAGCGGATGCGCCGAGTGCGAGCGCTACACTCGAAGCAAGAAGAAGTGTTCTGATCATCGAAGTGAGCTTCCAGGGCCGCTGACCAAGTTTTGGAAATATAGCCATTAACAGACAAATTTGGGCGCTCGCAACCGCCCCTCAAGCCGCCGTCGGCTTGCTCTCCTGCGCCGGGGCTAGCAGCAGATACACCGCGTCGGCCGAGCGCGCCTGGCGCAGTTGTTGCCGCGTCTCGGGCTGGCGCATCAGTCGCGACACCCGGGCCAGGGCCCTCAGGTGGCTGGAGTCGGCGTCGGCGGGGGCGAAAAGGGTGACCAGCAGGTCCACGGGCTTGTCGTCCACCGACCCGAACGCCACCGGCGTCTCCAGGCGCATGAACACCGCGCGAACCCGGTCCAGGCCCTTCACGCGCGCATGGGGAATAGCCACGCCCTGGCCTACGCCGGTCGAACCGGCCGTCTCACGATCGATCAGGCCCTCGAGCGCCTCACCGGCGTCGACGCCCAGGACGCGGGCGGCAACGTCGGCGATGACGCCCAGGACCTGACGCTTGTTGGAGGCGCTGACCCGCAGGATCACTGCGCCTGGATCCAGTAGATCGCCGATCGTCATGGCCGCCAGCTCGCTTCGTTATCGGTCGCACCGAGTCGTCGTTCCGAGAGATTCGGCAAAATGCGGACCTTCCGAAACGCACCAACGAACCCGAGGTTCTGTCAGCTTGCGGCTGGCCCGTGTCCGTTCAGCGCGGGGGCCTTCACCTGCGTCCGTTCGGGATCGATCCAGCCAATATTTCCGTCTGGCCGCCGATAGACCACTGACAATCCGTCGTGGGCGGCGTTCCTAAACACGATTGCCTGGGACTCGGTCAAGTCCAGTTCCATGACCGCCATGGAAACGGTCATCGTCTTCAGGGAGCCCTGGCTCTCGGCGATGATCATCGCGGCCGGCGCGCCGGCGGGATGGTCGTCCTCGCTGCTCCAGTCGTCCTCGTCGGCATCGTCGTCTTCGGGGGCCCGCAGCACGTACATCGCCGCGTTTTCGGCCGCCTTGGCGTTGGCGGCGATGGAGTGGCTTTTCAATCGTCGTTTGTAGCGCCTAACCCTCGTTTCGATCTTGGCCAGGGCGGCGTCGAAGGCCGCGTGTGCGTCTCCTCCCGACCCGTGGCTGATCAGTTGCTGACCCGAAGCCAGCTTGACCGAGCAATCGACCCGGAAGGCGTAGCCCTCCTTGCTGATGATCACTTCGGCGTCGCCGCCGCGATCAAAATACTTACCGATGCTCAGGGTGATTTCGTCGGAGACTCGCGCTCGCAGAGCCTCGCCAACGTCGACATGCTTGCCGGAGATTTGGACTTGCATGCGATAACAACGCGCCTGTCCTGACGTGGTGTCAAGCGCCGCCAAGGCGACTTAAAACAGCCCTGAAAACATGTCTAGCAGGCGTTCGACCGCAGCCATGACGACACCGGCGCTGAGCACCAGCAGGCCGACGCTGACCGCCGCCATCAGATAGCCCGCCAAGGCCAGCAGGCCGTCACGCTGCAGCAGGGCCAGAGACAGCACCGCCACCGTCGCGCCCGGCGCGAGGTTGCCCAGGGGGATCGGCAGCACCAGCACCATGGCCAGCAGGGTGCAGACCACGCCGATCATCCGCTCGCCGGCCGGCGCGAACAACATCTCCAGGCGCGGGCGGGTGACCAGCTCCATCCGCCGGACGATCGGCGTCAGCCTACGGAACAGGCCTCGCAGGTCGTCGCGTTTCAGGGGATGGTGAACCAGCTTGCGCGGCAGCCATGGAATATCCGAGCCCCAGGCGATCTGCGGGGCCAGCAGCAAGATCGGCAGGCTGAGGATGGTCGAGGAGCCTGGCGGCAGGGGCAGGCAGTTGAGCAGTCCGAACACGAACAGCATGGCCCCGAAGGCGCGGCTATCGAACTGCTCCAGCATCTGGCCGACGGTCAGGACGGGGCGTGTGTCCTCGCCAAACCCCTCGATCACGTCGGACAAACTCTGGGACGTCATGCTTCGCCTTTGGTCGCGTCTCTAGAAACGCAGAGCGCGGCCTTCGTGGCTATGCGCCATCGATCCTTTTTACGCGGTTTCCTTGATCAGCCGCCGACGCTCGACCGAGGAGGGAATTCGCAGGGCCTCGCGGTACTTGGCCACGGTGCGGCGGGCGATGTCGACGCCGGCCCCCTTGAGGATTTCGACGATGGCGTCGTCGGAATGGACGTCGGCTTCGCTGCGCTCGGCCTCGACCAGGCCCTTGATCTTGTGGCGGACGCTGGCGGCCGAATGGGCCTCGCCGCCCTCGGTGGCCTGGATGGCCGAGGTGAAGAAGTATTTCAGCTCGAACACCCCCCGCGGGGTGGCCATGTACTTGTTGGAGGTCACCCGGCTGACGGTGCTCTCGTGCATGCCGATGGCGTCGGCGACGGTCTTGAGGTTCAGCGGCCGCAGGTGCTCGACGCCGTAGGCGAGGAAGCCGTCCTGCTGGCGGACGATCTCGCTGGAGACCTTGAGGATGGTCTTGGCCCGCTGGTCCAGGCTTTTTACCAGCCAGTTGGCGGTGGCGAAACAGTCGGAGACGAAGCTCTTTTCCTGGTCGCTGCGCGCGCCCTTGCTGACCCGGGCGTGGTAGCGCTGGTCGACCAGCACCTTGGGGAGGGTGTCGGTGTTGAGTTCGACATGCCACAGGCCCCCGGGCGTCTCACGCACATGGACGTCGGGCACCAGGGTCTGGGGCGGGTCGGAGTGGAAGGCCGCGCCGGGGCGGGGGGTCAGGGCGCGGATCTCGGCGATCATTTCGCGCAGGTCCTCGTCGTCGACGCCGCAGATCTTGCGCAGGCCATTCATGTCGCGCTTGGCCAGCAGGTCCAGATTGTCCAGCAGGGCGGCCATGCAGGGGTCGTAGCGATTGACGTCCTTCAGCTGCAGGGCCAGGCACTCGCGCACATCGCGGGCCAGGACGCCGGCTGGCTCGAAGCCCTGAAGGGCGCCCAGAACCCCTTCGACGAAGGCAAGCTCGCAGCCCAGGCGCTCGGCCACCTCATCGAGGTCGGCGCGCAGATAGCCGGTCTCGTCCACCGCGTCGATCAGCACCCGGGCCACCACGTTCTGGGCGGGGGAGAGACCCGCCACCGACAGCTGGCCGGTCAGGTGCTCGGTCAGGGTCGGGGGCCGGGTAAGGGCGCTTTCGTAATTGTCGTCGCTCTCGAAATTGCCGCCGCCGCCGGTGCGCGACCAGTCGATGGCCCCGCCGGCCTGCTCGGCTCCATTTTCCGAGTCTGGGCCATCGCCGGTGGCGCGCTCGCCGGGCGAGACGTCGTCGGGCGTGGCGTCCATCTGGCCGCTGGCGGCGCTGTCGGACACCGAGTCCAGGCCGAGGTTCTCGGTCGCGCCTTCGGGGGCTTCGGACGCGCGCTCGGCCTCGACTGGGCCATCTTCGCGCTGGAGCAGGGGATTACGCTCGAGCTCGGCCTCGACGAAGGCGTCGAGTTCGAGGTTCGACAACTGCAGCAGCTTGATGGCCTGCTGCAGCTGCGGCGTGATGACGAGGCCTTGGCCTTGTCGAAGCTCCAATCTGTGGCCGAGAGCCAAGGCGCCCTCCTGGGCAAATCGAACCGGTGTCGATCACCATTGAAGAGCAGTCTGGTTAACGGGGCGCCAACGTCAGCAAAAAGCGTGCCGCTGCGACCATCTCGTCCCGAGATATCGTCGGTTTTCTTGTCCGAGAGGCCCGAATGCGTGTCGGACAAGGCGTTGGTGAACGCGATCCTTAGGACCGGATCGCCGTCCGCCCCGACCATCGCGGGGTCGCGGGCCGCAGGATATGCCTAGCCGCGCTCGGCGAAACTGTCGCCCAGGTAAACCCGGCGCACTTCGGGATTGTCGACGATCTCCTGGGGAGAGCCTTCGAACAGCACCTCGCCAGCGTGGATGATCGAGGCGCGGTCGATGATGTCCAGCGTCTCGCGGACATTGTGGTCGGTGATCAGTATGCCGATGCCGCGGCCCTTCAGATAGCCGATGACCTCGCGGATGTCGGCGATCGCCAGGGGATCGATGCCGGCGAAGGGCTCGTCCAGCAGCATGAACGACGGCTCGCTGGCCAGGGCGCGGGCGATTTCCACCCGGCGCCGCTCTCCGCCCGACAGGGCGACGGCCGGCGACTTGCGGATGTGGGTGATGCGCAGCTCTTCCAGGATGCTGGTCACCTGCTCGCGGGCCTGGCGCTGGTTCTTCTGGCGCATCTCGACCACGGCCATGACGTTCTGCTCGACGGTCATGCCGCGAAAGATCGAGGCTTCCTGGGGCAGGTAGCCGACACCCATGCGGGCCCGTTGGAACATCGGCTGGCCGGTGATGTCCTCGCCGTCCAGGAAGATCGAGCCGTAGTCTGCGGCGACCAAGCCGGTGATCATGTAGAAACAGGTGGTCTTGCCCGCGCCGTTGGGGCCCAGCAAGCCCGCGACCTCGCCGCGCTTGAGGGTCAGCGACACGCTCTTGACGACCGGACGATCGCCGAACGACTTGCCGATCGCATCGACGAAAAGGCCGTCGCCGGCCGTCTTGTCGGCCCCCAGATATTGCATCGTGAACGCCATTTGATCCTACGGCTTAGCGACGACGGGCTTTTTGTTCTGGTCGGGATAGATCACCGCGCGCACGCGGGTCTTGCCGCGACCCGTGGCGTTGGATTCCATCTTCACGTCATTGGTCTTGGTCTTGATGGTCATGCGGTCGCCGCGCGCCACATCCTGGCCCTGGACAGCCACGACGTCGCCGGTCACCACGATGGTGTCGGTGGCGTAGTCGTAGACGGCGTGGTCGCCGCGCACGGTCTGTTCGGGCGTCACGTAGAACACATTGCCGTCGGCCACGACGTGATCCACGTCGCCGCAGTCGGCATTGCCGCCTGGGCCCGGACCCGTCGAGGTCTTGCCCGGCGTCTTGCGGCGATTGAATACCGTCATCGTCGCGGCGCGCATGCGGGACTTGTCCTGCAGAACCTCGACCGAGCCTCGGAAGATGGTCTTGCACTGGCTGGTGATGACTTCCTGCTCGTCGGCGGAGATATCGACCGGCGCGCTGGAACTGTTGGATCCGACCTGCGCCAGGGCGACGCCGCCCGAAAGACTGGTCCCCGCGAGGCTGAGGGCGATCACCGCCGGCGCCATCCATCGATTCATCAACCAGGTCCTCATCTATTCTGGGGCCGCCTCGCCCGTCTTGCGATCGAGCCGCGTCTTCACGCCGCCCCGGAAGACGATACGGTCGCCCTTGTCATATACGGAGTAGGCGTTGGATTGCACCTGTCCAGTTGGGCCTTCGCCGTTCAGCGTGGTTTCGCCGGTGATGTTTCCGGTGCGCGTGTCGACCATCGCCTCGTTCGAGGCGAAGCGGTAGCCGGCCCCGTCGTCCATGCGAACATTGCCGAACAGCTGGAGCTTCAGTGTATCCTCGCGATAGATCCCTCGATCGGCCGTCGAGCGGGTCGGGACGGGGCTGCCGACGCCCAGTGTCAGGGTCGGGGCGTCGAGGAACACGCGCTTGAGGTCGGCCTCGTCGCGCACCGCCGAGCGGGCGGTAATCAGGAAGGGCCGGCCGTCGCTGGACTGGCCCTGGAAGCGCGGCGAGATCATGCGAATCTGCGCCTTGCTCTCGGCCGGTCGGCGGTCCCCGCCGGTGAAGCTGCGCCAGGCCACCTGGCCGCCAACGCTGGCGAGAATCGCCAGGATGGCGATCGGCAACAGGACGCGGGCCAGCCGCACGCGACGCGAGCGATTGCGCCAACGGCTTAGGTCCCGCCTGTATGCGCCCCGGTCCGCGTCAAGGGTGGTCATGCTTCGTCCTTAGGTGTGGGCGAAGATGTCGACATCTTCCCAGCCGGCCAGGTCGAGGGCCGCGCGGTGGGGAAGATAGTCGAAGGCGGCGTTGGCCAGGTCCATGCGGCCCTCGCGGACCAGCATGGCGTTCAGCCGCTCGCGCAGGGCATGAAGATGCAGCACGTCGGAGGCGGCATAGGCCAACTGCTCGGGCGACAGCGTCGCCGCACCCCAGTCCGAGCTCTGCTGGACTTTGGACAGCTCGACCCCGACCAGTTCGCGCGTCACGTCCTTGAGGCCATGGCGGTCGGTGTAGGTGCGGGCCAGCTTGCTGGCGATCTTGGTGCAATACACGGGCGCCGTCATGACACCCAGGTGCAACAGGAACATGGCGATGTCGAAGCGGCCGAAGTGAAAGAGCTTCACAACCGCCGGATCGGTCAGCAGGCGCTTGAGGTTGGGCGCGTCATAGGTCGAGCGATCCAGGCGCACCACATGGGCGTCGCCGTCGCCCGACGACAGCTGGATGACGCACAGCGGGTCGCGGCCCAGCCGCAGGCCCATGGTCTCGGAATCGATGGCGATGGCGGTCGCGCCGGCGAAGACGTCGCCCGGCAGATCGCCTTCATGCAGGAAGTTGGCCAAGTCTCGTGGTCTCCGCGCCTCGGTTTCGTCGCGCGGACGCCCGAATTTCCCGACACGCCTGATTATGGGGCGCCGACCCTGTCGGCCGGATGAACAGGATATCTAACGCCTGGGCGGCGCGACCGCCAGCCCGTCTCAACCCCCCAAGCGGGTGAAACTCAACTTGTGATGCCGGGTTTTCGTTCGGCGCCACCCCGACCTTCTCGCGAAGGTTGGTAGGGGGTGGTGCCCAGGAGAGGACTCGAACCTCCACGACCTTACAGTCACTGGCACCTGAAGCCAGCGCGTCTACCAATTCCGCCACCTGGGCCCGC
>JACMOF010000104.1 GCA_014378155.1 Caulobacter sp.
CGCGAGGAGGCCCCGGTCAGCCCCCCGCTCAGCGCTGACGCTGGGCCTCCTTGGCGTCTTGATCGTCGTCCTGATCGCGGGCCTGCTGGCCCTGGGAGTCTGGCAGGTCGAACGACGGGCGTGGAAGCTGGACCTGATCCGTCAGGTCGACGCCCGGGTCCACGCCCCCGCCTCCCCTGCCCCCGGCCCCGACCACTGGTTGTCCGTCAGCAAGGACCGCGACCAGTATCGCCATGTCGCCTTGCGCGGCGTGTTCCAGCATGACCGCGAGACCCTGACGCAGGCGGTGAGCGACTATGGTGCCGGATTCTGGGTCATGACCCCGTTCCGCACCGACGGCGGATTCACCGTCCTGATCAATCGGGGCTATGTCTCGACCGAGCGGCGCGCGCCTGAAAACCGGCAGGCGGCCCAGATCGCGGGAGAGACGACGGTTCAGGGCCTGCTCCGCATCACCGAACCCAGAGGCGGCTTCCTGCGCGCCAACGACCCGGCGGCCGAACGCTGGCGATCACGCGACGTCGAGGCTATCGCCGCCCGGCGCGGCCTGAGCGATGTCGCGCCCTATTTCATCGACGCCGATGCGACAGCCAATCCAGGTGGATGGCCGATCGGCGGGCTGACGGTCATCCGCTTCCCCAACAGCCATCTCGTCTATGCCCTGACCTGGTTCGGCCTGGCGCTGATGCTGGCCGGGGGCGGGGGCATCCTCGTGTGGGATGAGCGGCGCATGCGGCGGACGCTGCGATGACGACCGCCACCCAGACCCTGCGGCGTCTGACCGAACTCGGCGTCTGGCGCGACCGGAGCGCAGACGCCGCGGCGTCCGCAGGCTGGCGCAACATGCAGTTGCTGATCCAGCTGCGCTGGCTGGCTATCGCCGGTCAGGTCGTGACCATACTGGTGGTCCATTTCGGCATGGGAGTGCGGCTGCCGCTGGCACCGATCCTGGCTGCTCCCGCCACGCTGCTGCTGGCCAATCTGCTGGGTCTGCTGCGGCTCAAACTGCATCCGCGTGTTTCGGAAGGTGAGCTGGTGCTGGCCCTGCTGCTGGATGTCGCGGCTCTGACCTGGCAGCTCTATCTCAGCGGGGGCGCGGCCAATCCCTTCACGCCTCTGTTCCTGCTGCAGGTGGTGCTGGGGGCGGTGCTGCTGCGCTCGATGTCGGCCTGGTTGATGGTGGTCGTGACCAGCCTGTGCACCGTGCTGTTGACGGTCGTGCATCGGCCGCTGGTCCTCCCGGCCCGGCTTCAGGACGCCGACTTCACCCTCTATCTTCAGGGCAGTCTGGTCTGCTTCGGCCTGATCGCCATCCTGCTGGTGCTGTTCGTGACCCGGATCAGCGGCAACCTGCGTGCGCGTGACGCCTATCTGGCCCAGATGCGCCAACGCGCCGCCGAGGAAGACCATATCGTCCGCATGGGCCTGCTGGCCACGGGTGCCGCGCACGAACTCGGCACGCCCCTGTCCTCCATAGCGGTTATCCTCGGAGACTGGCGCCGGATGCCGGCGATGAAGGCCGATACCGAACTGTCCCAGGACCTGGCCGAGATGCAGGCCGAGGTCGAACGCTGCAAATCCATCGTCACGGGCATATTGATGTCGGCGGGCGAGGCGCGGGGTCAGGCGCCGGTCGTGACGACCCTGCGCGCCCTGCTCGACGATCTGGTCGCGGGTTGGGGCGCGACCCACGCCGGCGTCGACGTCGCTTACCACGACGGTCTCGGCGAGGACCTGAGTGTGGTCTCCGACCCCGCCCTGATGCAGGTGCTGGTCAACGTGCTGGACAATGCGCCGGAGGCCGGAGCGACCGGTATCGTCATCCTCGCCGAACGGCAGGACGGCGATCTGATCCTGACGGTCAGCGACGACGGCCCGGGTTTCGCCGCTTCGGTGCTGGAGCGGTTCGGCCAGCCGTATCAGTCGACGAAGGCCCGGCCCGGCGCGGGTCTGGGCCTGTTCCTGCTGCTCAACGTCCTGCGCAAGCTCGGCGGAGGCGCAACCGCTCGCAACCGCAAGGACGGCGGTGCCGTGGTTACCCTGCGACTGCCGCTGACCGCCATCGCTTATCCGGGAAAGCCTACATGACCGACATTGCTGCTCCCGCCGAACGCCTGCTGGTCCTCGTCGAGGATGACGAGGCCTTCGCCCGCACCTTGAAGCGATCGTTCGAGCGCCGCGACTATCGGGTGGTGACCGCCACCAACCACGACGAACTGGTCACCGTGCTCGCCGGCCATCGGCCCGCCTATGCCGTAGTCGATCTGAAGCTGGCGGGCGGCGCCTCGGGCCTGACCTGCGTCCAGACCCTGCACGCCGCCGATCCCACGACCATAATCGTCGTCCTGACCGGGTTCGCCAGCATCGCCACCGCCGTCGACGCCATCAAGCTGGGCGCGTCGCAGTACCTCGCGAAACCCTCCAGCACCGACGATATCGAGGCCGCATTCGGCAGGGTTCAGGGCGATCCCGACACCGCTCTGACCGCCCGCCCGACCTCGATCAAGACGCTGGAGTGGGAGCGGATCCACGAGACCCTGGCGGACACCAGTTTCAACATCTCGGAGGCCGCGCGCCGTCTCGGCATGCACCGCCGGACCCTCGCCCGGAAGCTGGCCAAGCGTCAGGTGACCTGACGCAGGTCCAATATCAACCACAGATCTGGCGAGCCGATCTCAAATTCGAACGACGTCATACGGAACACCTCTGTGCGCAAGCTGTTCATCAGAGCTGAAAGCCTCCTGATTACAATGTTCGCCCGCAGAACCCTCAAAGAATGCCGTGAAAAGATCAGCGAGATAATCGGTGAAGCTGTCGTCGAGAACGACGATGCTCGCCGCCATGGCCTGCTGACTCTCGCTGACCTCTGGGTCGAGCTCACCGAGCGCCGCGAGGCAGAGTACGCGTCTCACCCCAATCGTTAGTTACGGCGACTGAATTAGAGCGTTTTCCTTTTAGTTGGACGCATATCCGCTGTTGGCGAGGTAGTTGGCGCATTCGTCCGGCTTGAAGCAGTCGAGGAGGCTTCCGATGCGCCGCCATGTGGCTTCTACAGTGCGTTCATCCGCCTTTCTCAGAAGGGTCTTCAGCTTTGAGAAGACCTGTTCGATGGGGTTCAGGTCGGGGCTGTAGGGCGGCAGGAACAGCAGGTGGGCGCCAGCCTTGCGGATGGCCTGCCTGACCGCCTTGCCCTTGTGGCTGCCGAGGTTGTCGAGGACGACGACGTCACCGGGGTTGAGTGTCGGGATCAAAGCCTGTTCGACCCAGGCCCGGAACCAGTCGCCATTGATCGGGCCGTCGAGCACCATCGGGGCTTCGATCCGGTCATGACGCAGGGCGGCGATGAATGTGAGCGTCTTCCAGGCCCCATGTGGGACCTTGGCCAGC
This sequence comes from Caulobacter sp., assembly GCA_014378155.1. Classification (GTDB taxonomy): domain Bacteria; phylum Pseudomonadota; class Alphaproteobacteria; order Caulobacterales; family Caulobacteraceae; genus Caulobacter. Next base: position 3,388 of record JACMOF010000104.1, read on the forward strand.
AGCCGTTCGCCGCGAACCGCCCGACCATGAGTGCGGGTCATGTTCGTCTTCGCCCAGGTCTCATCGATGAAGACCAATCGCTTCGGGTCAATCCGGTGCTGATGCCGCTTCCACCGCACCCGCTTGCGGGCCACGTCGGGCCGGTCCTGCTCGGCCGCGTGCAGTGTTTTTTTTGAAGCTGATCCCCTCGCGCCGCAGGAAGTTCCAGACGGCGGTGTCGCCGACCTTCACGCCCTGATCGGCCAGTTCGAGCACGATGGCCCTCAGTGTCAGGTCGGGCTTCTCGGCCACGCGCGCCAGCACCCACTCGCGATGCGCGGCCAGGGCAAACGGACGACGTCCGCCCATCGGCCTGGCCTCGACGCTGCCTGTCCGCCGCGCCCGTTGCACCCACTTGATCGCTGCCGACGCACTGACCTCGAACCGGGCCGCCGCCGACCGGCAACTCTCACCGGCTTCGGCGGCTGCGATCACACGTCCACGAAGATCGGCGGAATAGGGCTTGGGCATCGGAACTGGCCTCCCATCCAGCCCCCATGTTGAATCACGATCCCAGCGCCTTGGGAATCCCTCGCGATTCTAACTCACCCGAAAACGCTCTAGGGCTTGCGGTATTTCAGGATGAATTGGTCGGTGTGGCCGCGCGTGTTGGCCTCGAACACTGGCAAGGTGCGGTCGTCGGCGGGACGGTGGAGCG
>JACMOF010000105.1 GCA_014378155.1 Caulobacter sp.
CCATCATGATCGCCGCCGGCCTTGGTCTCTACGCGAGCGCCGTGTTCGTCGTCGCCCGCCTGGGGCCGCGCGGGCCGGCCGGCGAAGCGCCTGCGCACGATCTGGCTGACGGGCGCGCTCGTCGCGATCGTGGCCGTGCTGGCGTTCAAGGGCGCTGGCCGGGCCGAGGCCTTCAAGGAAGCGGCGCAGGAAATCGCCCTGGCCTCGCTGCCGCTGTGGTTCATCGCCGGTGGAGTGGCGAGACGGACGGCCTTGGCCTCGCCGCCGCTGCGTCGCAGCTGGCCGTGGATCTGGCTGGCGACCGCGACCTTCGCGCTGTTCGTCGCGACCCTGGGACACGGCTTGCCTTGACCCGACCGCATCGCCGGAGAAGGGTCGCGCCATGAGCGCTACCCCGCCTATTACCCTGCTCGCCGGAGCCACCGCCAGCGGCAAGTCCGCGCTGGCCCTAAAGTTGGCCCGCGAGACCGGCGCTGAACTCGTCAACGCCGACTCCATGCAAATCTATGCCGGCATGCCGGTGCTGACGGCCGGTCCCACAGGTGAGGAGCTGGCTCAGGCGCCGCATCACCTGTTCGGCGTCGTCGATGCGGCCAACGGCTGGTCGGTGGCGCGCTGGTTGGAGGCCGCCTCGGCCGCCCTGGCCGAGATCGCCGCGCGCGGCCGGCCCGCGATCGTGGTCGGCGGCACGGGGCTTTACCTCAAGGCCCTAACCCACGGCCTGGCCGACGTGCCGCCGGTGTCCGACACCCAGCGCGAGGTCTCGGCCCTGCTGTACGCCGCCCTGGGCGAGCCGGAGTTTCGCGACATCCTCGCCGAACTTGACCCTGCCGCCGAGACCCGTATCGAGGTCGGCGACCGCCAGCGCCTGCTGCGCGCCCACGCCGTGGCCATAGCCACCGGCAAGTCCCTGACCGCCTGGCAGACCGACACCCGCCCGACCCTGGCCGAGGGGAGCTGGAAGGGCATGGTGCTCGATCCGCCGCGCGCCGAACTCTACGATCGCTGCGACGCGCGCCTGGGCGTTATGGTCGAGAACGGCGCGCTGGACGAGGTGTCGGCCATGGAGGCTCGGGGCCTCGATCCCGCTCTCCCGGCGCTGAAGGCCGTGGGCTACAGGCAATTAGCGGCGTACCTGCGGGGCGAGATCAGCTTGGACGCCGCGCTGGACGACGCCCGCCAGGAGACACGCCGCTATGCCAAGCGGCAGATGACCTGGTTCCGGAACCAGACGCCGGACTGGGAGAGGGTTGACGCACTCGCCCCCTCCGGGTCGCTGCGCGACCCTCCTCCCCCATAGGGGAAAGAGCTCAGGCGTTTAAGCTCCGCCCCCTATGGGGGCGGAACGGCGACGAAGTCGCCAGGTGGGGGCAAGTTCCCCGAAACAAGGATCTTCCCCATGACCGAACTCGCCCGCCTCGCCGCTGCCGTGGCCGCCCGCCTCACCGAACGGGGCGAGACGCTCGCCGTGGCCGAGTCCTCGACCGGCGGCCTGATTTCGGCCGCCCTGTTGGCCGTACCTGGCGCATCGAAGTTCTATGTGGGCGGGGCCGTGGTCTACACGGCCCGCGCCCGCCTGACCCTGCTGGACATCCCGCAGAAGGCCATGGACGGGCTTCGCTCGGCCAGCGAGCCCTATGCCGTGCTACTGGCGCGGGTCGTGGGCAAGAACCTCAAGGCCACCTGGGGCCTGTCGGAAACCGGGGCGGCTGGGCCGGACGGCAATCGCTATGGCGATCTGGCCGGTCACAGCTGTGTGGCCGTGGTCGGCGGCGAGCAGGAGGTCAGTCTTACCATCGAGACCGGTCTGGATGACCGCGCGACCAATATGCAGCGCTTCGCCGAGCAAGCTCTTGCCCTGCTGCTGAAAACCTTGGGCTAAAATTGGCCCGGTGAAGCCTGTGGCGCGTCAGCCACGGGTCGTTTCTTGCGTCAAAGTGCGCCTTGACGCCCTCGCGCGAGCATGGCATTCCCCGATCATCCATTTGGAGCAACACTCGTGCGCAACACCATGATCGTACTTATGGAGCGGCCGTTCGCGGCGTGACCTAGAAGTCACGCTGATAGATCGGTCGCGCGTACAAAAGGTCCTTCGGGACCTTTTTTCTTTTCTGCTCTGCTCCAAGCCAAGCTTCCAAGCCCCCGGACACCGCCATGACCGCCCACCAGACCATCGAGAGCCAGGCTCCCGCCCAGCCCCAAAATGATCGCGCCATGACCGGCGCCGAGATCGTGGTTCGCGGCCTGGTAGACCAGGGTGTCGAGGTTTTGTTCGGCTATCCGGGCGGGGCGGTCCTGCCGATCTATGACGCGCTGTTCCACGAGCCGCGCCTGCAGCACATCCTGGTCCGTCACGAACAGGGCGCGACCCACGCCGCCGAAGGCTATGCCCGCAGCTCAGGCAAGCCTGGCGTTGTTCTGGTCACCTCGGGGCCGGGCGCGACCAACGCCATCACCGGCATCATGGACGCCCTGATGGACTCCATCCCAATGGTCATCATCACCGGCCAGGTCCCGACGCACCTGATCGGCACCGACGCGTTCCAGGAAGCCGACACCGTCGGCATGACCCGCTCGTGCACCAAGCACAACTACCTGGTGAAAGACGTCCGCGACCTGCCGCGGATCATCCACGAGGCGTTCGAGATCGCCACCACCGGCCGGCCCGGCCCCGTGCTGATCGACATCCCCAAGGACGTGCAGTTCGCCCAGGGTGAATATTATGGCCCGACCGAGGTGTCTTCGACCCACGCCTACAATCCGCGCACCAAGGGTGACCA
>JACMOF010000106.1 GCA_014378155.1 Caulobacter sp.
ATACGCTGGACATGCAGCTGGTGTTCGGAAATCTCGACGCGCCCGGCGTAATCACCGGCTCGGCGCCCGACGCTGTGGCCCTGCATGAGCGCCTGGCCGTCGCCTTCATCGCCTTCGCGCGGACGGGTGATCCCAACTGCCCGGCGATCCCGAAGTGGGAGCCCTACACCCTGCCGAGGCGGAAGACGCTGGTGTTCGACAACACCACCCGGATGCAGGACGACCCGCGCGGGGCGGAGCGCGAGCTGTTCAACAAGGTCCCGTTCACGCAGTTCGGGACGTAAAATCCTCCCCCTATGGGGGAGGGGATCGCGAAGGGATCGGTGGGGGGAGTTTTAGGGGCGGCGATCCTGCAGGCGGGCACCTGCCGAACACTCCCCCCTCTGTCGCCCTTCGGGCGACACCTCCCCCACAGGGGGAGGATTTTTACTTCGCCTGATCCATCAGACCCGCGAACCGCTCGAACAGGTACAGACTGTCCGTCGGCCCCGGCGAGGCTTCCGGATGGTGCTGCACGCTGAAAACCGGTTTCCCCGTCACGGCGATGCCGGCATTGGTGCCGTCGAACAGCGAGACGTGGGTCTCGGTCACCGCCTCGGGCAGGCTCGCGCTGTCCACCGTGAAGCCGTGGTTCATCGAGACGATCTCGACCTTGCCGGTCGTCAGGTCCTTCACCGGGTGGTTGGCGCCGTGGTGGCCCTGTTCCATCTTCACGGTCTTGGCGCCGACAGCCAGGGCCAGCATCTGGTGGCCCAGACAGATGCCGAACACCGGCTTGCCGCTGGCGACGAGCTTCTGGATCTCGGGCACCGCATATTCGCCGGTCGCGGCCGGATCGCCCGGGCCGTTTGACAGCAGCACGCCATCGGGATTGCGCGCCAGGATGTCCTCGGCCGAGGTGTCGGCCGGCACGACCGTGGCGCGGGCGCCGACATGGGCCAGGGCGCGCAGGATGTTGCGCTTGACGCCATAGTCGAGGACCACGACCTCATATTTGGGCTTGTCCAGCTTGGCGTAGCCTTCCGGCCACGACCACAGGCCCTCGTCCCAGGTGAAGGTCTGGGTGGTGGAGGCGTCCTTGGCAAGGTCCAGGCCTTCCAGTCCGGCCCAGGCCTTGGCCTTGGCGACCAGGGCGTCGAGGTCGAACTCACCGCTCGGGCTGTGGGCGATGACGCCGTGCGGCATGCCGGTCTCGCGGATCTTGCGGGTCAGGGCGCGGGTGTCGACACCCGACAGGCCGATCATGTTGCGGCGCTTCATCCAGCTGTCGAAGTCGCTGTCGGCGCGCCAGTTGGCCGGGTGGGTCGGGGCGTCGCGGAAGATCGCGCCGCGGGCCGCCGTCTCGGCCCCGCCGGCCATCTGTTCGAGGTCCTCGACATTGGTCCCGACATTGCCGATGTGCGGGAAGGTGAAGGCGACGATCTGGGCCATGTAGGAGGGGTCCGTCAGGATCTCCTGGTAGCCGGTCATGGCGGTGTTGAAACACACCTCGCCGACCGCGTCGCCGGTCCCGCCCCAACCCACGCCTTGCAGGATCGTGCCGTCGGCCAGGGCCAGAACGCCGGTAACGCCGGGGAGAAGGTCTTGGGACATCTCGGAAAGCGCCTCCAGAACGCTGGTCCCGAAGGACCGATCAGTGTCGCAAAAACGAGGACCGGGAGTAACCCCACCCGCCGCGCAAACGGCGGCGTGTCTAGGAGCATGCGGCGGGGGGGTCAACCCTTTCGATCACGGCGTGGCGGGCCTGTTCCCACATTCCCGTGATCGGCGAACTTGCCCCCTCGCGTTCATCCGCCATCAGCCCCTATGGTGCGCGGGTTAACGTGCATGAAGACACGCGAACACGGCCCAGTCTTAGGGAGGACGGCCCCATGCTCGAACTGCGCCCCAATTGCGAGTGCTGCGACCGCGACCTGCCGCCGGAGAGCGACCAGGCCCTGATCTGCACCTTCGAATGCACCTTCTGCGTCGACTGCGTGGAGAGCCGGTTCCTCGGCGTCTGCCCAAATTGCGGGGGCGGCCTGTCGGCCCGCCCGATCCGCCCCGAGTCGGCGCTGCACCGTTTCCCGGCCTCGCTGAAGCGCGTCTACAAGGCCCATCCGGCCTGCGCCAATCCGCGGTCCCCCCCGCCGTCACGCCAGGCGCCGCCGCCGTCCTGGGCGTAGCGGTCCAGTCTGGCGTTATTGGAACGCTGTTTTCCAGATCCGCTCATCCCGACGAAAGTCTGGGTGAGCGGAGGTAAGGGAGGGCGAACCGCGGCCCATAGTCGCTTCGGCGCCACAGCTGGAACAACTTGTCGCGACGGCGCATCCCTTCAGGAATGCGGCACGTTAAGACCTTGGAGCTCATGGTCGAGCTTCAAAGGAATTGGACCCATGAACGCCCTCAGCGCCCGCCGCCCCGTGTTCTCGCCCGTCGCCCGCTTCGGCTGGACCGGCCTGGCCGAAACGACCCTGCGCGCGCTGCTCGTGATGGCCGCGCCGGTGAGCGCTGTGATCTTCGTGGCGCATAGCCTCTAGGCGCCGGCGCCCTTCCCTGCTCGCCGGACCCGTCGTATCACCCGCCTCCGATCCGGAGCGCCCGCCATGCCCATCACCACCGTTGGTATCGACGCCGACGACACCCTCTGGCACACCGAGACGCTGTTTCGCCTGACACACAAGCGGTTCGTCGAGCTGCTGGCGCCCTATGGCGACGAGGCGCGGATCGAGGCCCAGTTGGCCCAGACCGAGCAGCGTAACCTGCGGCTGTATGGCTACGGGGCCAAGGGCTTCACCCTGTCGATGATTGAGACGGCCATGGAGCTGACCGACAGCCAGGTCAGTATCGGGGTGATCCGCCAGATCTTGGCGGCCGGCCGCGAAATGCTAAGCGAGCCGGTCGAACCCCTGCCCGGCGTCGAGACGGCGCTGGCGACTCTGTCGGAGCGCTACCGCCTGGTGCTGATCACCAAGGGCGACTTGCTGCACCAGGAGCAGAAGCTGGCGGCCAGCGGCCTGGGCGACCTGTTCGCCGCCGTCGAAATCGTCTCGGAGAAGGACGCCGACACCTATCGCCGCGTCTTCGCCCGCCATGGCACGGGGCCCCAGCAGGCTGTGATGGCCGGCAATTCGGTGAAGTCCGACATCCTCCCCGCGCTGGAGGCCGGCGCCTGGGCGGCCCTGATCCCCTACCCGCTGGTCTGGGCCCACGAGGCGGCGACGGCGCCCAAGGATCATGCGCGATATGGCGAGCTCGGGTCGATCGCGGAGCTGCCGGGGTGGGTGGACGGCCTTTCTTGAACCCTCTCCCTCTGGGAGAGGGTTTTCCGCTCGCTCCCCAATCGCCCAATCCAGTCCCGCGCCGGCCGCTCGAACAGCACCAGCGACAGATAGGCCACCGGGATCAGCACCACGATGCTGGCGAGCACCAGCAGACGCATGGCGTCGCCGTTGTCGCCCAGATGCCAGGTGCTCAGCCCCAGCCAGTTCAGCACCATCTTCAGGAAGATCGGGTGCAGCAGATAGAGGGTAAAGC
>JACMOF010000107.1 GCA_014378155.1 Caulobacter sp.
ATCGAGGCGGCGCGCCGGGCGGCGGTCGAGGCCTTCGTCTTCTCCTCGACCTGCGCCACCTATGGCGCGCCGGTCAAGGTGCCGATGGACGAGACCCATCCCCAGGCGCCGCTCAATCCCTACGGCCGCACCAAGCTGATGGTCGAGCAGATCATGGCCGACCTCGATCAGCAGGTGGGGTTCAAACATACGGCGCTGCGCTATTTCAACGCCGCGGGCGCCGATCCCGAGGGGCGGGTGGGCGAGCGGCACGAGCCGGAGACCCACGCCATCCCGCTGGCGATCGCCGCGGCGCGGGGCGGCAATCGCGGATTCAACCTGTTTGGCGTCGATTACGACACCCGCGACGGCACCTGCGTGCGCGACTATATCCACGTGCTGGACTTGGCCGACGCCCACGTGCTGGCGGTGCAGCGGCTGCTGCGCGGTGAGCCCAGCGAGGTCTTCAACCTGGGCACAGGCACCGGCACCACCGTCAAGGAACTGATCACGGCGATCGAGACCGTGTCGGGCCGGGCGTTCCCGGTCGAGATCGCCGAGCGCCGCCCCGGCGACGCGCCGATCCTGGTGGCCGACAACGCCAAGGCCAAGGCCATGCTGGGCTGGACGCCGCGCTACGCGCTCGAGGACATCATCCGGCATGCCTGGGCGTGGCACGCCGAAGGCGCGCTGCGGCTCGAACGCGAACCGGTTTAGGCATCGCCATGAGAGACAGCGCCATCTCGATCACCCGCCGAGCGCTCGCCGCGCTTTTCGCTCCGCCGGTCGCGGCCATCGGCGCTGGCGCCGCCGTGGCGGCGGATCGCAGCGCCCCGCCCCCCGTCTGGATGCGCGACTGAGAGCGGGCCGCCTCGCAGCATGTGCTGTCCGGCCTGGGCGTCTCTCGGGTGGAAGGCCTGGAGAAATACGCCGAGCTTGCCGGGATCGTCCTGGGCGCGGGCGACGACCAGCCGGCCTTCGACGCGGCCGCCATGACGGCGGCCAGTGCGACCGGCGGTCTCTATGTCAAGGTGCCGCAATGACGGGACGCGGCAAAGTTTCCCAGGTTTGGCAACAGCAACGGTTTCTTTGCAACTTATGATGCAAAGAAGGCAGATTCGCCCTGGGGGACCTCTGTGTGTTGAAGGTTTTGACTTGCCTGACGAGGGAACATGACCTGCGACTAGTCGTCGTCGCTGGCCTGATCTGTTTCGCCGCCTGCTTCACGGCGTTCCGGCTCTATTCCCGCATGCGCGGAGCCAAGGGCGTGGTGCGGGCCGCGTGGCTCCTGCTGACCGGTCTGGTGTCGGGATCGGGCGTCTGGGCGACTCACTTCATCGCCATGGTCGCCTATACCCCTGGGCTGAAGACGGGCTACAGCCCCACGGGCACGCTGCTGTCCCTGATGATCTCGGTGATGTTCATGGCCTGCGGCTTCGCCGTGGCCTCGGCTCAGCGCACCAAGACCAACGACTTCGCTGGCGGCCTGGTGCTTGGCATGGGTGTCGCGGCCATGCACTACACCGGCATGTCGGCCTTCGTGACCCAGGGCGTCGTCCAGTGGGAGCAGGTCATGGTGGCCGTCTCCGTGCTGGTTGGCGTCTGTGGCGCGACCCTGTCCCTCCTGGCGGCAGGGCGAGCTCGCAGCCTGCTCAAGCAGGCCGGCGGCGGCGCCTTGTTGACGCTCGGCGTCTGCTCGCTCCACTTCGCCGGCATGGGCGCGATCACCATCGTCCCGGATTCGGCCATCATCGTTCCTGACCAACTGCTGTCGGGCGGTATACTGACGCTGGCTGTGACCTCGATCACCACCATGATCATCCTCGGCGGTCTGGGCGCCGTCGCCATCGAGTCCCAGACCAGCCGGTCGGCTCTGGACCGCATCCGCCGCATGGCCAACGCGGCCTATGAAGGCATCGTCGTGGTTCAGGACGGCAAGATCAACGACGCCAACGCCGCCTTTTGCGAGCTGATCGGCGCCGATCTGGACGCCATCATGGGCGCGCCGCTCGCGGCCATGCTGACCTTCGACGGCGAAGCGCCCACCCGCGAGGGCGTGCGCCGGGAAGGCGCACTGCAACCGATCGACGGCGAACGTCCGATCCCGGTCGAGGTGTTCTCGCGCCTGATGGACGACGGCGCGCGGACCGAGACGTCGGGCCTGACCGTGCTGGCGGTTCGCGACCTACGCGAACGCCGCTCGGCCGAGGAAAAGATTCGCTATCTGGCCGAGCACGACGGCCTGACCGGCCTACCCAACCGCAATTCGCTCCAGACCCGTCTGGCCGCCGCGCTCGAGCGCGTCGAGGCCTCGGGCGAGAGCCTGTCGCTGATCTGCATCGACCTGGATCACTTCAAGGAAGCCAACGACCTGCACGGCCACCATGCCGGTGACGCCCTGCTGGTCGAGACCGCGCGCCGTCTGCAGGACGCTTTGACCGCGCCGTCGTTCGCCGCGCGCCTCGGCGGCGACGAGTTCATCATCGTCCAGGTCGCGGCCGGCGACCAGCCTGTCGCCGCCGCCGAACTGGCCGGCCGTCTGCTCGAGGCCCTGGCGCTTCCCGCCAGCTACGAGGGCCAGGATCTGGTCATGGGCGCCAGCCTGGGCGTCAGCCTGTTTCCGGACGATGGCCGCACCGCCGAGGCCCTGCTGGCCAATGCCGACATGGCGCTCTACCGCGCCAAGGAAAGCGGTCGCGGCGCCTATCGCTTCTTCAAGCGCGAGATGGACGACTCGATCCGAGAGCGTCGCACCATGGCCCGCGAACTGCGCCAGGCGATCATCGACGAAGAGCTGGTGGTCTACTATCAACCGCTAGCCCGCGCCTCGAACGGCGAGGTGTGCGGCTTCGAGGCTCTGGTGCGCTGGAAGCATCCGGTGCGCGGCATGATTCCGCCTCTGGACTTCATTCCGGTCGCCGAGGAGAACGGCCTGATCGGCCAGCTTGGCGAGTGGGTGCTGCGCCGCGCCTGCGCCGACGCCGTGACCTGGGAGCGGCCGCTGCGCATCGCCGTGAACCTGTCGCCGTTGCAATTGAACCAGCCCGACCTGCCCAAGCTGGTGCACGAGATCTTGGTGCAAACCGGCCTGTCACCCAGGCGTCTCGAGCTTGAGATCACCGAAAGCGCTCTGTTCAAGGACTATCAGCGGGCGCTCGACAACCTGCGCCGCTTGAAGGCGCTGGGCGTGCGGATCGCCATGGACGACTTCGGCACGGGGTTCTCGTCGCTATCGACCCTGCAGTCCTTTCCGTTCGACAAGATCAAGATCGACAAGAGCTTTGTCGAGAACATCCATCGCGACGACCGCGCCACGGTCATTGTTCGGGCCGTTCTGGGTCTGGGCCGAAGCCTGGACATCCCCTGCGTGGCCGAGGGCGTTGAGACCCAGGAGCAGATCGATTTCCTGCGCGGGGAAGACTGCGCCGAACTTCAGGGCTACGCTATTGGCCGCCCCGCCCCGGTCGACACCCTGTCGGCCTGGACCCTGGCCAGCGTGGCCCCCGTGTCGCCAGGGCCGGAGATCGCAACGCCGCCAGAGCCCACGACCAAGAAGCCACGTCGCCGGAAGGCGGCCTGACGCGCGGTCGTCCGGTCCCTACCGTCGTCGCGACATGCCACCGAGCAGGCCCCGCATGATCTCGCGCCCGGCCTGGCTGGCGATAGTGCGCAGCAGGGACTTGGCGAAGGTCTCGCCCATCGATTGACGACTGGAGGCGCGGGGACGCGGGGTGGCGCGGGCTTCCTGCGCCGCTTCGCGCTGCCGAACCTTGTCCTGGGCGGCGCGCCGCCGGTCCAGTTCAACCTGGTCGGCGGCGGCGTCCGCCTGTTGCTGGGCCTGGGCGGCCCGGCCCTGCAGGGTCTCATAGGCCGAGGCGCGGTCCAGGGTCGTGTCGTAAAGGCCGGCGACAGGACTCCTGGCGATCAGGGCCGCGCGTTCCTCGGGCGTCACCGGTCCGAGCCGCGACGCCGGCGGGCGGATGAGCGTCTTCTGCACCACGCAGGGCGCGCCCTTGGCGTCGAGCGTCGAGACCAGGGCCTCGCCCACGCCCAGGGCCTGGATGGTCTCGGCGGTGTCGAAGGCGGGATTGACCCGGAACGACTGGGCGGCGGCCCTCAGACCCTTCTGATCGGCGGGGGTGTAGGCGCGCAGGGCGTGCTGGACGCGCGCGCCCAGTTGGCCCAGCACCGCGTCGGGGATGTCGGACGGGTTCTGGGTGACGAAATAGATGCCAACGCCCTTGGAGCGGATCAGCCGCACGACCTGCTCGATCTTCTCCAGCAGCGGCTTTTCGGCGTCGTTGAACAGCAGGTGAGCCTCGTCGAAGAAGAACACCAGCCTGGGCTTTTCCGGGTCGCCCACTTCGGGCAGTTCCTCGAACAGCTCCGACAGCAACCACAGCAGGAAGGTCGAATAGAGCTTGGGCGACTGGATCAGCGTGTCGGCGGCCAGCAGGTTGACATAGCCGCGCCCGGCCACGTCGGTGCGCATGATGTCGGCCAGTTTCAGGGCCGGCTCGCCGAAGAAGTTCTCGGCCCCCTGGCTCTGCAGGGTCAGTAGCTTGCGCTGGATGGCCCCGATCGTGGCGGGCGCGACATTGCCGTACTGGGTGCCGATCTCGGCGGCGTGGTCAGCGACATATTTCAGCGCAGCCTGCAGGTCCTTCAGATCCAGCAGCAGCAGCCCGTCCTTGTCGGCGACGTGGAAAACGACGGTCAGCACGCCCTCCTGCACATCGTTCAGCTCCAGCAGCCGTGACAGCAGCACCGGCCCCATCTCCGAGATGGTCGTGCGGATCGGGTGGCCCTTCAGGCCAAACAGGTCCCAGAACACGACCGGCGGCGCTGATGGGATCAGCGCCATGTCCATGGACGCGGCGCGGGCCAGCATCTTGTCGTTGGGGACGCCGGCCATGGCGATGCCCGACAGGTCGCCCTTCACGTCGGCGGCGAACACCGGGACGCCGGCGTCGGAGAAGGCCTGGGCCATGATCTGCAGAGTCACGGTCTTGCCGGTGCCCGTCGCGCCGGCCACCACGCCATGGCGATTGGAGCGGTCCAATCTCTGGGTTACGGCCCCCTCGCCGAGCCCGATCAGGATTTCGCCTTCGCCAATCACCAGGGTCATACGCAACGTCCTTCACATTGAGGACTTAAGCCTAGCCTCGCTCTTGCGTCGCGCCAATCGGCTCGCGCAGTGTGGCGGCACTCTTTTACAGACGCTTCGCTAGAGAGATTCCACCGATGACCATCTCGCCCTCGATCACCGGACGCACCGCCCTGGTGTTCCTGGCCGTCATCGCCGGCGCCGCCAGCCTGTACTGGATGCGCGGCATCCTCACGCCCCTCGCCCTGGCGGTGTTCCTGGCGATGATGATCGACAGCTTCGCCCGCGTGCTGACCCAGCGCGTGCCGGCCTATCCGAAGAACCTGGCCCTGCCGACCGCGCTGATCCTGTCGATCCTGGTGTTTGGCTTGGCGGTCTGGGTGGTGACGGCCAATGGCGCAGGTTTCGTCGTCCAGATGCGCGAATACGCCCCGCGCCTGAACGGGGTGATCGCCAAGCTGACCTCCTTGGTCGGAATCAAGGTGGCGCCGACCATCGGTGAACTGATCAACCAGATCAATCCGTCGAAATACGCTGGAGCGGCCGCGCAGAGCCTGCAGAACTTCGCTTCCAGCGCGATCCTCGTCCTGATCTATCTGGGCTTCATCATCGCTTCGCGGCGCGGTTTCAGTCGCAAGATCGTCGCGCTCTATCCTCATCGTGCCGAGCGTGACGGCGCGATGCAGCTGTTCCAGCGCATCCGCAACGGCGTGGAGCAATATCTGTGGATCCAGACCGTCACCGGCCTGATGATCGCCGTCGCCGCCTGGGCGGTGATGATGCTGATCGGCCTGGACAACGCCCTGTTCTGGGCCTTCCTGATCTTCATTGCCGCCTATATCCCGATCCTCGGGGGAGCGGTGGGTTGCATCCTGCCGCCGATTTTCGCCTTGGTGCAGTTTCCCGACACGTTCCTGCCCGCCCTGCTGCTGTTCGGGGCGCTGGAGCTGATCTTCTTCATCGTCGGCAATGTCATCTATCCGCGCATGCAGGGCGACAGCTTGAACATGGACCCGACCGTGGTGCTGTTGTCGCTGGCGGTCTGGGGCGCGCTGTGGGGCGTGACGGGGATGTTCCTGTCGACCCCACTGACCGTGGCCGCCATGCTGATCCTGGCCCAGTTCCAGGGAACACGCTGGATCGCCATCCTGCTGTCGGAAGATGGCGACCCCAGTGGCGATGGCCTGGAGCGCGCGCCACCGGCCCCCAAGGCTAGCGTGGCGGCAAAAAGACCGACCCAAAAGCCGGCGACGCGACAGAACACGACCAAGGGGTCTTAACATCCAAAATGGGCTTCCTATCTAGCTCTTGTCGGTGTTCCCCCGCACCGGCCCCGCGCGACGCAGGCCGCATTTCATGGCGCGTCGAACGCGGAATCGCCCGTCGCCCCCTCGGCGGGCCTGCGCCGCCGGTTTCCCCCACCGGCGGCGCTTCCGTGTCCGAGGCACGGTCTTTGTGCTGGTAAAATCTTGTTCCACTTTCCGAGGTTGCGGTTGAAACCGGGCCGGGAAAGGCTAGGTTGTCGCCAAAAATTCGCGAGGAAATCCCATGGTCGGTGAAAAACTTGACCCCAAGGCGACGGCGGCTCAATCGGACGGTCTGGCCGCCGCTTTCGAGGCCGCCCTTGGGCAGGGCGCGTTGACCCCGCCGCTCCACCAGTTCGTGGCCCAGGCGCAGGAAGACTGGTCGGCCGAAGAGCTGCCGGGCTTCACCGCCGACGACATCGCCCGGGCCCTGATCGACTTCTGGCACTTTGGCGAAGCGGCGTCCGACCCCGCCGCGATCCGCATCCGGCCCGCCGACGGCGGCGACCTGA
>JACMOF010000108.1 GCA_014378155.1 Caulobacter sp.
GCCCGCTGCAGGTGGGGTTCCTGCTGGACTTCATCTCCGAGCAGATGGGGCCTTATTACTACAACCAAGGCGTCCAGGACGCCCAGCAGCTGTTTCGCGACAAGCTGGACGACGCCGTCTACGAGATCGAGAAGCCGTTCGTCGATTGAGGAAGCACTTGCCCCCACCTGACCGCTTCGCGGTCTGTCCGCCCCCATAGGGGGCGGAGCTCAAGCGCGCAAACTCCGCCCCCTATGGGGGCGGACAGGCGACGCAGTCGCCAGGTGGGGGCAAGAGGTCGCCGCAGGGGGCTCGCATTTTCCCCCGAACCTCCTATCTAACCGCCCCATGACTGACATCACCGCCGCCATCGCCGCCCCAGGCGCGCCAGACGACATCGTTTCCGCCTTTCAGATCGAGGGCCTGCCCGTGCGCGGCCGCGTCGTGCGCCTGGGCGCCACGGTCGATGAGGTGCTGACCCGCCACGATTATCCCGAGCCTGTCGCCAACCTGCTGGGCGAGACCTGCGCCCTGGCCGCCTTGGTCGGCTCCAGCCTGAAGTTCGAGGGCCGGCTGATCGTCCAGGCCCAGGGGGACGGTCCGGTGCGCTACGTCGTCGTCGACTACGACACCAGCGGCGCCCTGCGCGGCTATTGCCGCTTCGATGCGGACGAGGTGGCCAAGGTCTCGGAAGGCTTCGTGCGCCCAGGCGCCAAGACCCTGCTGGGCGGCGGAACCTTCATGATGACCGTCGACCAGGGTCCTGACATGGACCGCTATCAGGGCATCACGCCCATCGAGGGCGAGACCCTGGCCCTATGCGCCGAGCAGTATTTCGCCCAGTCGGAACAGACCCCGACCCGCGTGCGCCTGGCGGTCGGCCAGGCCAACACCGGCGAGGGCCCGACGTGGCGGGCCGGCGGGATCCTGATCCAGGCCATCGCTGGCGACGAGACCCGCGGCGAGACCGCCGAGGCGTGGAACCACGTCCAGGCGCTGTTTGAGACCACCGGCGAGGACGAACTGATCGACCCCACCGTGCCGACGACGCTCTTGCTCTGGCGGTTGTTCAACGAGGACGGCGTGCGGCTGATTGAGGAAAAGCCGCTGCGCGCCTTCTGCCGTTGTTCCGATGAGCGCATCAGCGGCATGCTGGGCTCGTTCACGGCCGACGAAGTCGCCGACATGATCGAGCCCGACGGCAAGATCCACGTGACATGCGAATACTGCTCACGGGTCTATCAGGTGGAGCCGGCTGCGGTCGGCTGAGGCGCTGTGCGTCCTTCTAGGCCCGCTGTGCGGGCGCCTCAGGATCAGGAATTCAGCACAATCTTCCTCATCCTGAGGTGCGAGGCGTAGCCGAACCTCGAAGGACGCACGCCCTTGCCGTCAGTTCACCCGTCTCGCCGCGCCCGGCAGGTGCAGCGAGAACTCCGGGATGTTGGCGTCGAACACCTCGCCGGCCTCGGTCATCATTTGGTAGCGGCCGACCATGGCGCCGGATGACGTCGGTAAAGGGCAGTTGGACACGTATCGGAACGCCTCGCGCGGCTGCAGTTCCGGCTGTTCGCCGACCACGCCGGAGCCCTCGACCTCACTGACCCGGTTGAGGCCGTCGGTGATCGTCCAGGCGCGGGAGATCAACTGCACGGTCTCGACGCCGTGGTTCTCGATCTCCACGGTGTAGAGCCACATCCACAGGCCCTCCTCGGGCGAGGACCCCTCGGGTTGATAGACCGGTGAGACCCGCACTACGATGTCGCGCGTGCGCGCTTCATAGATGCCGGTATCCGCGCCGCGACGGCGTCGGATCCGCTTCAGGGGCGGGGAGGATTCACGCCTGATCGAGCGCACGGATCACGTCCCGCTTCAGGTCCGCCAGGCTTTCCAGCCCGACCGACAGGCGCACGCCGCCCTCGACCACGCCCAGCGACGGCCGCATCTCTTCGGGCACCGAGCGATGGGTGGTGGTCGGCGGGTGGGTGGCCATCGACTTGGCGTCGCCGAGATTGTTGGAGATGTCGACGATCTCCAGCGCGTTGAGGAACTTGAACGCCGCCTCTCGCGAACCGAGGTCCAGGGCCAGCACCGTGCCGCCGCCGCTCATCTGCGACTTGGCGACATTGTGGCCCGGGTGGTCGTGGCGGAAGGGATAGAGCACCTGCTTGACCGCCTTGTGGTCGGCGACCGTGTCGGCCAGGGCCGCGCAGCTGTCGGTTTGGCGGCGCACGCGCAGATCGAGGGTCTCCAGGCCCTTGACCAGCACCCAGGCGTTGAACGGCGACAGCGACGGGCCGGTGTGGCGCAGGGCGTCGCGGTAGAATTCCTCGTTGATCGCCTCGGTCGTCAGGATCGCCCCGCCCAGCACCCTGCCTTGGCCGTCGATGTGCTTGGTGGCCGAATAGACCACGATATCGGCCCCGAGCGTCAGGGGCTGTTGGAAGATCGGGGTGGCGAAGACGTTGTCGACGATGACCTTGGCGCCGACGGCGTGGGCCAGTTCCGACACCGCGCGGATGTCGGTGATCTCCAGCACCGGGTTCGACGGCGTCTCGATCAGCACGGCCTTGGTGTTGGGACGCATGGCCGCTTCCCAGGCCTTGGGATCGGTGGCGTCGACAAAGGTCGTCTCCACCCCAAAGCGGGGTAGCCACTCGGCGATCAGCCAGCGGCACGAGCCAAACAGGGCGCGGCCGGCCACGACATGGTCGCCCGCCCGGACCAGGCCCATCAGCGCCATGTGGATCGAGGCCATGCCCGTGGCCTGGGCGCGGCATACCTCGGCGCCTTCCAGCAGCGCCAGACGGTCCTCGAACATCTTCACGGTCGGATTGCTGAACCGCGAATAGACGAAGCCGGGGTCCTCGCCCGAGAACCGGCGGTCGGCGCCCTCGGCGCTGTCATAGGTAAAGCCCTGGGTGAGATAGAGGGCTTCGGCGGTTTCCATAAATTGCGAGCGCGCCAGACCGCCGCGGATCAGCTTGGTGGCGATATCCCAATCCTTCGGGTCCTCGGCCATGGCGGTTCCTTTTTTTCTCGTCTCAGGAGCCTGCTAGGCAGGCTCCTCTTCAAACACTTGAGCGTGGCAGCCGAAACCGGTGGCCACTTTCGGCTGCCACGCTCTAGAAACGGCCGGCATAAGGGGTTTTGCCGGCCCAAGGGTCAAGGCGGACAAGTCTGATTTCAACATTAGAATTGTCACAGGCGAGTAAGGCGCGCGCGGATCACCGCGAGCCTTGCCTTCCCGGCGCGGTTTAGCGAGTGTCGCCCCAATGACCGACGCCCACGCAGCGGGGATTCTGCCCTGCCAATCCATCGAGGACCTGATTGCTCAAGAGGCGATCACCTCCCAGACTCCGTTCGACGCCGACCAGGTGCAACCGGCCAGCCTGGACCTGCGCCTGGGCGCGCGGTGCTGGCGGGTGCGCGCCTCGTTCCTGCCGGGCGTGGCCCGCCGCGTGCCCGAGCGTCTGAAGGACGTGGCGATGCACGAGCTGGACCTGACCAAGGGCGCGGTCCTGGAGAAAGGCTGCGTCTATATCGCCGAGATCCAGGAGAGCCTGGCCCTGCCGGGCAATATCGCGGCGCGGGGCAATCCCAAGAGCTCGACCGGCCGGGTCGACGTCTTTGTTCGCCTGCTGACCGATCACAGCAAGGCCTTCGACGATGTCGAGGCCGGCTATGAAGGCCCGCTCTATATCGAGATCGCGCCGCATACCTTCTCGGTGCTGGTGCGGGCCGGCACCCGGCTGGACCAGCTGCGTCTCAAGCGCGGCGAGCCGGTCAAGCTGGCGACCCGCAGCGTCGGCGTCGATCTAACCACCGGCATCGTCGGTTTCCGAGGCCGTCGCCACGCCGGGGTCGTCGACCTGGACCACGAGGACGGCCACGATCCGCGCGACTTCTGGGAAGCGCTGGAGACCCGCCATGGCGAGCTGCTGCTCGACCCCGGCGAGTTCTACATCCTGGCCTCCAAGGACGACATCCAGATCCCGGTGATGGAGGCGGCCGAAATGACCCCCATCGATCCGTCGGTCGGCGAGTTTCGCGTCCACTATGCCGGGTTCTTCGACCCTGGCTTTGGCACCGAGGAGGCGTTGGCCGTCGGCTCCAAGGGCGTGCTCGAAGTGCGCAGCCACGAGACGCCGTTCCTGCTGGAGGACGGCCAGATCGTCGCCCGGCTGGTCTATGAACCCCTGACCGCCCGACCCGAGCGGCTGTATGGCGAGGGTGGCTCGCACTACCAGCGCCAAGGGCTGAAGCTGTCCAAGCATTTCAAGGCCTGGCGATAGGTTGAAGGGCCGGAGTGGCCGCGCCGTGGAACGCTTCATCCGTCGGCCGCGCCGACACCTTTTCCCGCAGGGGAACAAGGAAGGAGCGCTTTCATGATCGATCCTGACTGGCTGGCCGCCCTTCTGCGCGACGAAGACCTTCCCGAGACCTTCGGCGCCGAGATCGAGCGCCTGCACGCGCCTCTGGCGGCGCGGATCTCGGCGGTGGCGATGGGGCCGGCCTTCGTGGTGGGGATCTGCGGGCCACAGGGATCGGGCAAATCGACCGCCGCTCTGGTGCTTGGCCGGCTGCTGGCAGAGCGGGGCCTAACGGTGGCGATCCTGTCGCTGGACGATCTCTACCTGTCCCTGGCGGACCGTGAGGTTCTGGCCCGCGACATTCATCCGTTGCTGCGCACGCGCGGCGTTCCAGGCACGCACGACGTGGGCCTGGGCCTGGCGGTGCTCGACGGTTTGTCCGGGGCGGGGACGACGGCTCTCCCACGCTTCGACAAGGCGACCGACACCCGCGCGCCCGCCGCGACCTGGTCCACGGTCAGGGGTCCGGTCGATATCGTGCTGTTCGAAGGCTGGTGCGTCGGGGCGAGGCCCGAACTTCCCCACGCCCTGAAGGTCGCGGTCAACGCGCTGGAACGCGAGAAAGATCCGGACGGCGCCTGGCGCGCCCAGGTCAACGCCGCACTGGCCGGGCCCTATCGCGCGCTGTTCGCCCGAATCGACCTGTTGATCCAGTTCGTCGCGCCCGATTTCGAGGCGGTCCTGGCCTGGCGCCAGGAGCAGGAGCGCAAGCTGCGCGACCGGCTGGCCGCAGCTGAGGCGGGCGCGGCGCGGACCATGGACGACGCGCAGGTCGCGATCTTCGTGCAGCACTACGAGCGCCTGACCCGTCACATCAGCCGCGAAATGCCGGCCCGCGCCGATGTCGTCATTCGTCTGGATTCGCAGCGCCGTTCGTCGAACATCTAATTGGTCATTCGGTCGCGCGTCACGGCGTCGCACTAGATGTAGTGGCCCTCCAACCCGATGCCACCAGTGCTAGTTTGCCCTTGTCGACGACGCGACTCACTGCGAGCGCCGATCCAGTGGAGCTTGCAACCATGAACGCACTCTTCGGCGGGACCTATCCCACCCACGTCCGGCGGGTCGCGATCTGGACCAAGGCCGCGCCCATCCCCGGTTGCGACAAGGCCATCTGGCGCTGCGACGACCATGGCCGGGTGATTCGCTGGGATGACTATGGGGACGCCTTCTCGCGCTATGGCTGGACGATCGCCCGCGAGCGGGGCGAGGGCCGTCTGGCCCAGGTGCTGGGCCGCTCGCTGTCCAAGCCGGTGCATCTGAATTCGGCTGATGAACTGCACGCCACCCCCTCGCGCCGAGCCGCCTAGAGCATTTTTCGAGCGAAGTGGTTCCGGTTGGCGTGAAGAAAAATGCGACAAAACAAAAGATTAAGCTCACGGCCTGACGCAGTCAGGTCGGGAAATGCTCTAGCCGCCGGTGTCGCCTCTCCTTGATAGTATGACAAGCGAGCTTGACATAGTCGTAGTGATATAAGACAAGCGTACTTGTCATAAAGATGAGGATGCTTGTCATGCAAAATGAAATTGAAGACCGGATCGCCAAGGCCGCCCTGGCCGGAGCTATCATCGCCGGCGCGCTCGCGATCGCCGCCTTCCTGGCGACCGGCGGCGTGATCCTCAACGCCCAGACATCGACCGTCAGCCTGGCCTTCCCGCCGTCGTCGCAAGGCGTGGTGTTGAGCGCCCTGCTGGTCGCCGGCGTCATGAAGGCCGCCCACCGCGTGGCGCCCCCGATCGGCCGCTGGCTGAACGGTCGGGTCTGAACGGCCATCGAGGGAGCAAGACGATGATCTGCGATATGAAGAAGGCCAGCCCGGCGGCGAAACGCTACATCGCTCGGTTCGCACCGGCCATGGCCGCCTATGTCGGAGTGCTGTTCGCCTCGATCTGGTGGATCAGGCACCAAGATCCGCACGGCCCGTTGTTGTGGCTGCTGGCCATCGCCCCGGCCCTGCCGATCATCGCGGTGATCGCCATCATGGGGCTCTATGTGGTCGAGGAAACCGATGAGTTCCAACGCTCCATCCTGGTCCAGTCCATGCTCTGGGGCATCGGGATCACCCTGGCGGGCTGCACGGCCTGGGGCTTTCTTGAGAATGTCGAGTTGGTGGCGCACCTGCCGCTCTACATGGTGTTCCCGATTTTTTGCGCGGCCATGGGCTTGGCCCGGCCGCTGGTGAGCCTGAGGTACCGGTGAAGAACCGCCTCAAGGTCCTGCGGGCCGAGCGCGACTGGAGCCAGGCCGACCTGGCCGACCGGCTCGAAGTGTCGCGCCAGACCATCAATGCGCTCGAGACCGGCAAGTACGACCCCAGCCTTCCGCTGGCCTTCAAGCTGGCCCGCCTGTTCGCGCTGCCGATCGAAACTATTTTTCAAGACGAAGCCTGACCTCCGGTCAGGCGTCCGCCACAGAGCCCATAACCCCCAACCTGGAGATCGCCCATGTCCGTCCGTCATCTCTCGACGCGCGCCGCCTTCGCCTGCGTCGCCGCCCTCGCCGCCGCCCTTGGCGTCTTCCACCCCGCCGACGCGGCCACCCCCATCGCCGTCCCCTCGGCCGTCGCGCCGCGCCTCACCGTCGAGGTCCGGGGCAAGGGTCCGGACGTGATCCTGATCCCCGGTCTGGCTTCCTCGGCCTTGGTTTGGGACGCCACGGTCAAGCAGCTTGAAGGCCGTTATCGCCTGCACATCGTCCAGGTGGCGGGCTTCGCCGGCGCGCCGGTCGGGGCCAATGCCGAGGGCCCCGTCTTGCAGCCCACCGTCGACGCGCTCGACGGCTACATCAAGTCGGCCCACCTGAAGTCTCCATCCGTGATCGGCCACTCGATGGGCGGACTGGCCGGCCTGATGCTGGCCCGCCAGCACCCGGAGGACCTCGGCAAGCTGATGGGCGTCGGTAGCCTGCCCTTCTATCCCGTGGTCTTCGCCCCGTCGGCCACCGTCGAGACGGTCAGGCCGCAGACCGCCGCGATGCGCGACATGGCCGCCAAATCGACGCCCGAGGCGTGGGCGGCCGGCGAGACCCGCACCATGGCTCGCCTGGTCAAGTCGCCCGAGGGCCTGAAGGCCGCCACCGCAGCCGCCATCGCCTCCGACCCCTCGGTGACCGGCCGCGCCCTTTATGACGACCTGACCACCGACCTGCGCGGCGAGATCGCGTCCATCAAGACCCCGACCGTGATGCTCTACCCCTGGGACGAGGCCACCGGGGCGCCCCAGGCGGCCTATGACGCGCTCTACACCTCGGCCTACGCCCCCATGACCTCGGCCAGGGTCAAGCGCATCGACGGTTCGCTGCACTTCATCATGCTGGATCAACCGGCAGCCTTCGCCGC
>JACMOF010000109.1 GCA_014378155.1 Caulobacter sp.
AGGACTATGCGGGCCTGTTGATCGATCGGGACCTCGCGAACAGTAATTCGGGGTGGGTCGATCCAGACCCCGCCATCGATGAAGCCATAGCGGACGAGGTTGAGCGCACGGGCGAGGCCATTTCCTGGCCAGCATTTCAGGAGCGGCTCCGAACGTTCGGCGGCCGAGAGGGGTGGTCTATTCCATCACCGTCTCTCCTCGGGCAGGCAAGGACGCCGAACGCCTGAATGGGAGACTGATGGAATACGACACCGCCGTAGCCGCCCGTTTCGGCGATCTACTGGGCCAGATGCTTATCAGCCTGACCAGACATCCTTTGAGAGGCCGCCCCGTCGGCCCCACGACCCGCGACCCGCGACCCGCGAAGTGAATATTCCTTTCGGACAAGGTGGCTACATCATCCGCTACCGGGTCACTTCCGACCGGGTGATCATCACCCGGATCTGGCACGGGCTAGAAGAACGCCGGTGAGGCTGGACCGCTAAGCGTCCGCCGCCCCGAAATGGGCCATCTGGTCGGCGTGGGCCTTCACGAAGGCCGGTCGGGCCGTGGCCCGTGCGACATAGGCCTGGCAAGCTGGATAGTTCGCCAGCCCGTCCAACCGATCGACCAGGCGCAGCACGTCCGCCATCAGGATGTCGGCCACCGAAAAGCCCCCGGCGAGCCATTCGCGCCCCGCCAGGACCGGCTCCAGATGCTGCAGTCGGTGGACCTTGAGGAACCCGTCAAACAGCTTCCAGACCGCCGTATCGACGCCCTCCCCCGAGAACACCAGCAGGGACCAGGGTAGGCTCGCCATCTCGACGGAGTTCAGGGCCGCGAACAGCCATTCCTTGGCGTCGCTGCGGGCGCGGGGGTCGGTGGGCAGTAGGACGTCGCTGAGCTTGCCCAGATGCAGCAGGATCGCGCCGCTCTCGAAGATCGACAGGTCGCCATCGGTCAGCCAGGGGGCCTGTCCAAAAGGCTGATGCGCGAAGTGCTCGGCGGGCCGATCGCCGAAGGGCGTGCTTTCGACGCGGTAGGGCAGCCCCGCCTCCTCAAGCGCCCAACGCACGCGAAGATCGCGCACATAACCCCGAGGCCCTGCGGGAACCCAGTCGAAGGTGGTCAGGATCAGGTCGCCCATCGGGATTCTCCAAGGAAAACGGCAAGTTTGTCGAGCAGCCCGGACCAACCCGCCGCGTGACTTGCGCGCGCGCCATCGTCGGGAAGCTGTTCGTGGATCAGGGTCAGCTCGACGCCCTCATCGCGCGGCGTCAGCAGGAAGGTGACCAGCGACTCCCGCTCCGGCATCCCGGGCCATTCCCAGGTGAAGACCAGTTTCCGCTCGGGAACCACCTCGCGATAGACGCCGGTGGGATTGTGCTCGTCGCCATTGAGCAGCCGGAACACGATGCTGAAGCGCCCGCCCAGGCGGACGTCGGCCTCGACGCTGAGCGTCGGCCCCGCGTCGGGACCCCACCACTGCAGCATCCGATCAGGTTGGGTGATCGCCGCCCAGACCTTGGCCGGCGAAGCCTTGATCCTGCGCACGAGGGTCACGCTGGGAAGGCTGCGGGTCATGACGGGCCATCCTCTTCCACCTGGGCGACCAGCCGGTCGAGGCTGGCCGTCCACAGCCCTTCATAGCGGTTGAGCCAGGCCATCGCCTCGCGCATCGGCCCGACCGAGAGGTGGACCGACACGGTCCGGCCCGCCTTGGTCCGAGTGACCAGCCCCGCGTCCGAAAGCACATCCAGATGCTTCATCATGCCGGGAAGCTTCAGCGACAATGGCCGAGCCAGCTCGCTCACCGAAAGGCCGGGTTCGTCCTTCAACCGCAGCAGAACATGCCGGCGGGTGGGGTCGGCGAGCGCGGAGAAGGTTCGATCGATGGCCGAGGCTTCATACTTCACCATGTAGCGAAGTTTTGTCGCCTTTCCGAAAGAAGTCAACCGGGGCACGTCCCTCGGCGGGAGACAGCCCTTTCTGAAAACAAGTTTCCTTAATCCCCTCCCCCATGCCGGCGTCCTCCGCTAGGTTGTCCAAAATGCGGGGAGCCAAGCCATGCTGTCGAGACGCCACCTGATGGTGGCCGGCGCCGCCGCCATGGCCGCCGGCGGGGCCCGAGCAGCTGAACGCGCCAAGGGCTTCGTCACCGTCCGCGACGGCCACCTGACCCTCGACGGCAAGCCCTATCGCTTCGTCGGCGCCAATCTCTGGTACGGGGCCTGGCTGGGCTCCCCAGGCAAGACCGGCGACCGCGCCCGCCTGGGGCGCGAGCTG
>JACMOF010000110.1 GCA_014378155.1 Caulobacter sp.
CCAGATTGGTCACATCAGTGAGGGCGCATGAACCAGGCTCGCAACGACTTCAGGAGTGACCACGTCGCCAGCGCTCGCGTCCACAACTTGAAACGCGGCTGATGACACCCTCCGACGGCATGAACCTGCGTCCCAGCACCGACCGGGAGGGACTGCGCCGCATGTCGGCGCGAGCGATTCGCGATACCTTCGTCATCAGCGACCTGTTCAGGCCAGGCGAGGTCTCCATGACCTATGTCGAGGTCGACCGCGCTGTCGTCGGCTCCGCCGTGCCACTGAGCGCTTCCTTGGCCCTGCCCACCGATCGCCGCCTGGCGGCGAGCTATTTCTGCGAACGCCGCGAGGTGGGCGTCGTCAATATCGGCGCCGCAGGCTGGATCAGCCTGGACGGCGTTCGCCACGACCTGGACCGTCACGACAGTCTCTATATCGGTCGCGGGGTGCGCGACGTGGTGTTTGGCGGCGGCGCGCCGGAGGATCCCGCCAAGTTCTACTTTGTCAGCTATCCCGCCCACGCGACCCATCCCAACCGCCTTGTGCGCAAGGACGAGGCGCGCGTCATCGAGGCCGGCGATCAAAAGACCGCCAACCGCCGGGTGATCCGCCAGAGCATTCGCCCCGGCATCGTCGAGACCTGCCAACTGGTGATGGGCTTCACCGAGCTTGAACCCGGCAATGTGTGGAACACCATGCCGCCCCACACCCACGGCCGCCGCAGCGAGATCTACATGTATTTCGACGCCGCCCCGGCCCGGGTGATGCACATCATGGGTGAGCCTTCCGAACCGCGCACGGTATTCATGGACGACGGCGAGGCGGTGTTCTCGCCTAGCTGGTCGATGCACAGCGGCGTTGGCACGGCCGACTACCGCTTCGTCTGGTCGATGGGCGGCGAGAACCTGGACTTCGACGACATGGACACCTTCAGCCTGGCCGATCTGCGCTGAAGCGGGTTGGCAGGACCGACAAGAACAAGACGACCTAGGGAGACGACACGATGCCGCGACGCCTGTTGGGAGCATTTCTGGTCGCGGCGGCCCTGATCGGTTTGCTGCAAGCCTGCGCCGCGACGCCCGCCAAGCCTGGCACCGCCGCCCAAAGCTCGGCCCTGGTCGCGGGCGCGCGCGTCGCCGACTGGCAGTTGAGCCACATGGACAATTTCGATTACGTGCCCGCCTCGCAGTTTCGGCGCGACACCGAGGCGCCCCGCGACTGGATCCAGGCGGCGTTCTATATCGGCCTGACCGCCTATGCCGACGCCGCCAAGGCGCCCAAATACACCGACGCCATCCTCGCCCACGGCCAGGCCGAGGGCTGGGGCTTCGACAAGCGCCCGCGCCACGCCGATGCCGACGCCACAGGCGCGGTCTGGGTCTGGGCCGCCGCCCGCACCCATGACCCCGCCAAGCTGGCCCCGGTCCGCGCCCGCTTCGACACCGTCCTGGCCAGCCCTTCGAGCGTCGATCTGGGCTTCGAGGCCAAGCCCCCCCAGGGCGGTGATCCCTATTGCCAGGCCCGCTGGTGCTGGAGCGACGCCATCTTCATGGCCCCGCCCACCTGGATCTCCCTGTCGAAGGAGACAGGCGATCCGCGCTACCTGGCCCATGCCGACAGCGAGTTCTGGGCGACCACCAGCCTGCTCTACGACCAGAACGACCACCTCTATTTCCGTGACAGCCGCTTCATCGCCAAGCGCAGCGACGCGGGGGCCAAGATCTTCTGGGGGCGCGGCAATGGCTGGGCCTTCGCCGGCGTCGCCCGCATCCTGCAGGACCTGCCCAAGGACCATCCCAGCCGCCCGCTCTACGAGGCGCTGTTCAGGCAGATGGCGACCAAGATCGTCACCTTGCAGGGCGAGCAGGGCTATTGGCCGGTTTCGCTGCTGGAGCCACAACAGACGCCGGAGACCAGCGGCACCGGCTTCTTCGTCTACGGCCTGGCCTGGGGCGTGAACCACGGGGTGCTGCCGGCCGCCCGCTACCGCCCAGCGATCGACAAGGGCTGGAGCGCGCTCGTCTCGGCGGTCGAGCCCGACGGCAAGCTGGGCTGGGTGCAGCGCGTGGGCGCGGCGCCCGACCAGGTAGGTCCCGACGACACCCAGCTCTACGGCGTCGGCGCCTTCCTGCTGGCGGCCAGCGAGGTCTCTCGGCTGTCGCCTGCGCCCGGGAGCGCGGCGCAGCCGTGAGCTCGGTTGCTCCGCCTCTCGCCCCCGCTAGGATGATCGACATGACCCGCTCCGCCGATCCTCAAAAGCTCTATCAGCAGATTGCTCGGGCAATCGCCACCGCCATTGGCGAAGGCCGATATGGACCGGGCGACAAGTTGCCGTCCGAGCGCGAATTGGCGGATGACTTCGGCGTCAGCCGGCCCACCATCCGCGACGCCATGATCGCCCTGGAGTTCCAGGGCCTGGTCGAGGCGCGGCAGGGCTCGGGCGTTTATGTCAACGCCTCCCCGGTGGTCGAGGACACCGCTGACCTGGAGGTTGGCGCGCTGGAACTGACCGAGGCGCGGCGACTGTTCGAGGGCGAGGCCTGCGCCCTGTCGGCCGCCACCATCGCCGGCGAACACCTCGCCCACCTTGACCAAATGGTCGTCCAGATGGGGCGCTGCGTCTCGCCCGACGACATCGAGCGCCTGGAGCAGGCGTTCCACCTCGCCATCGCCCGCGCCACCGGCAACGCCGCCATCGAGGCCGGTGTCGAGGACCTGTGGACCCTGCGCCAGCAATCCCCAGCCTGCGCCGCCCTGCTGCGCCGCGCCCGCAGCAATGGCGGGGGTGATTTCATCGACGAGCATCGCCAGATCGTCGCGGCCCTGCGCCAACGCGATCCCAGGGCCGCGCGCCAGGCGATCCATTTTCACCTGGCCCAGGTGATCGACGACCTGCTGGCCTTGGCTGAGCAGGACGCCTTGCAACAGACCCGCCAGAAAATGGCGGAACAGCGCCGCGAACTGGCACGCCGCACCGAAATCTAGAGAAACGGGATCACTCCATGTCCAAGCGGATTCTCACCCTCGCCCTGGCGGCGTCCCTGGCTATTGCCGCCCTCGCCATCGCCCAAGCCGCGCCGACCCTGCCACCCTTGGTGGAGCCGGTCCTGGTCAAGCCCGACGCCGACGGCCAGAAGCCCCGCGCCGTCGTCAGCTACGCGCCCTATCGCTACGACGACATCCTCTGGGAAAACGACCGCACGGCCCATCGCATCTACGGCCCCGCCCTGCAGGCCTATGAGCCGCCCTCGACCTCCGGCATAGACGCCTGGGGCAAGCTGGTGCGCTGGCCGTTCATGGAGCGCCAGCTGAAGACCGGAAAACAGCACGACTTCCACGGCGAGGGGCTGGACTTCTACGACGTCAACACCTTTCGCGGCGCGGGCGGGCTGGGCGTCTGGCAGGACAACAAGCTGTGGGTGTCGCGCAACTGGAAGTCCTACGAGATCCTCAAGACCGGCGGTGACGTGGCCTCGTTCAAGGTGAGTTACGCGCCCTGGCCGGTCGATGTGGATCGCAAGGTCTGGGAGACCCGCACCTTCACCCTGCCGCTGGGCTCAAACTTCACGCGGATGGTCTCGACCATCAGCTCCGACAAGCCCGGCCCGCTGGTGATCGGCATCGGCATCAGCAAGCGCAAGGCCACGCATCAGGGTGCAGGCGGCGCGCTCACCAAGGACCTGGCGAGGGGCCGCGTCTCCTACTGGGAGCCGACCGATCCGGTGAAAGGCACGATGGGCGTCGCCTTGATGGTGGATCCCAAGGCCCTGGTCGAGGTGCGCCAGGACGCCGACAACTACCTGGTCCTGATCAAGGTCGAGCCCGGCAAGCCGTTCGTCTACTACATGGGCGCGGCCTGGGACAAAGGCCTCGACTTCCACGATCGCGCGGGCTGGGAGGCCTATGTGACGGCCCAAACGCCGGACTACGATCCGGGGCGGTGAGCCTAGAGCATCGCGCGGAAAAGTGGTCACCGGTTTTCCGCAAAAGCGATGCGAAAACAAAAGTCTAAAGCAAGCCGTGCGATTCCTATATCGCGTGGCTTGCTTTAGGCGGCCGCTGTCGAAAGATTATGGTGCGGGCGGCCGGGGTCGAACCGGCACTCCTTTCGGAACCGGATTTTGAGACGAGCGGGTTCCTTGTAAAGTCAGTGACTTACGCCCGCTGCGCGTTCTGTGCGCGTTATGCCGACGTGGGGCCAACCTAACGCTGGCGATATTGCGGATTGGTGCAATGTCCGATTCCAGGCC
>JACMOF010000111.1 GCA_014378155.1 Caulobacter sp.
AGGAGGGCGCGCCCTGGTCGTCCATGACCCTGGCCGGTCCCCAGCCCGTCGCCCTTGAGGCGCCGGTCGGCCATGTCAGCTACTACGAGGCCGCCGCCTTTGCCCTGTGGACGGGACGCCGCCTGCCGACCGAAGCCGAGTGGGAGGCCGCCGTTGGCTCGCACAAGGGGCAGGCGCTGCGCCAGACCTTCGGCGAGGCTTGGCAATGGACCGCCAGCCCCTATGTCGCCTATCCCGGGTTCAAGCCGGGCGGCGCCGCGCTGGGCGAATACAACGGCAAGTTCATGATCAATCAGATGGCCCTGCGAGGCGGCGCCGCCGGAACCGCGCCTGGCCACACCCGGCTATCGTATCGCAACTTTTTCCACCCAGCCAAGCGCTGGGCGTTCACGGGGGTCCGCTTGGCCGACGACATGAGCCCACTGGATCGCGAGACCGCGACGCCGGCCTCGACCTTCCTGGAAGACGCCGTGACGGGGCTGACCGACCATCCCAAGACCCTGCCGGCCAAATATTTCTACGACGCCGAAGGCTCGCGCCTGTTCGAGGCGATCTGCGACCTGCCGGAATATTACCCGACCCGCACAGAGACGGCGCTGCTGCGCCGGATCGCGCCGGAGATCGCCGCCCGGGTCATGGAAGGCGCGGTCCTGGTCGAATTTGGCAGCGGGGCTAGCACCAAGACTCGGATTCTACTCGACGCCATGCCGCAAGTGGCTGTCTACGCACCGATCGACATCAGCGAGACGGCGGTTGAAGAGGCCAGCACGGCGATCCGGCGTGACTATCCCGGCCTGATCGTCGCGCCACTGGTCGATGACTTCACCCGCGCCTTCCGCCTTCCCGCCGCCGCGCGCGGACGGCCGGTGACGGGGTTTTTCCCGGGATCTACGATCGGCAATTTCGCGCCGGCCGACGCCGAGATCTTTCTGCGTGGGGCGCACACTCTACTGGGCGAAGGCGCGATGTTCGTTGTCGGGGTCGATATCGCCAAGAGCGCGGACGTCCTGGTGCCGGCCTATGACGACGCTCAGGGGGTCACCGCAGCGTTCAACAAGAACGTCCTGGCTCGGATCAACAGCGAACTGGGCGGTGATTTCGATCTACCCGCCTTCGATCACCGCGCGGTATGGAACCCCGACGAAAGCCGGATGGAGATGCATCTGGTCAGCCAAGTAGACCAGGTCGCGCATTTGGCTGGACGGGAGATCGCTTTCACGGCCGGGGAGACGATCCACACCGAAAACTCTTACAAATATGCGGCCAATGCCTTCGCGGAATTGGCCCACCGCGCGGGCTGGAAGGTCGCGGCGCGCTGGATCAGCGACAGCCCGAGTTTCGGGGTCTTCGCTCTAGCCGGCTAAGGCGAGCGGTATGCGAGGCGGAGGCGGGGGCGGGCGCGGCCCGGAGGCCGCGGCGCGCTTGGGCTCACGCGTCGCGGCCGGAAAGACGCCCGCCGCCGCGCGACGAGGAGCCGCCCTTGCGGCCGGCATTGGCCGCCAAGTCGCGATCCTTCGCGAAGCTGCGCTTTTCGCTGGGAACACTGGCCCCGCCTTTGCGCGCGATCTCGCGTCGACGCTCGGGGTCCATGGCGGCGAAGCCTCTACGGCCGCGTGGCCGTTCGCTGTCGAGGTCCATAGGTTGCTCCTAATCGGGACTGGTCACGGGGGGAAACGGGGCAGGTTGGGTGTCATAGGGCCGGTCATCGCCCGGCTGAACGGGGGGATCGCTCATCGGCACTTCGTCGGGCATTGAGCCCGGGTCGTACTCGGGTTGCGACGGCTCGAACGGCGGTGGTGCGTCGGGGTCGGTCACTGGCGTCCTTCCACATGTTCCAGTGAAGTAACCAGTGAAGTCGCGATCGGTTCACCCGACGGGTGACACAAAATTGCAGAGTTTCGCGTTAACTATTGGACGGGCAAAGTGAACCCATGACGAAGTCACGTAAGACCACGCCGGAAAGCGCAGCAATATCGCGCCATTGGCGACTGATGGCGGCCTTCGGGGCCGGCGTTTTGGGCTGGCTCGCGGCCCGTCATCTGAACGCACCCGTCAGCAGCCACATCCTGATCGGGTGGGATGTCTGCGCACTGACTTTTGTCGTGACGACGTGGCATCTGTTTCTGACGGCCGACGAAGCCGAGGTCCGCCGCCGCGCCGCCGTCGAGGACGAGAAGCCGACGCTGATCCTGTTGATCGTACTGGCCGCCATCCTGTCCAGCTTGGTGGCGGTGGTGGCCGCGATGCTGAACGCCCGCACGGCCAGCCCGAGCACCCAAGGTGTCACTGCGGCCTGCGCCGGAATCACCCTGGTGCTGTCATGGGTGATCCTGCACTCGGTGTTCACGCTGCACTACGCCCATCGCCATTTCGGCGACGGGACGGACAAGCCGGGGTTCCTGTTTCCAGGCGAGCCGGCCAGCACCTATCTCGACTTCGTTTATCTAGCCTTCAGCATCGGCGCGACCTTCCAGGTCTCGGACAACAACGTCCTGACCCGGAAACTGCGAAACCTCGTCACCGCCCAGGCGGTCTGCGCCTATTTCTACAACACCGCTGTCCTGACCCTGGGGATCAACATCATCGCCGGGTTGGTGGCGTCCTAGGCGGGTCCTCGCCGCGACCCTGAGCCGGAGTGCGGGGCAGTTCAGCCAGTCGCAGCCGGCCATCACCGTCGCTGTCGAGCAGGGTAAAGCGAGACCGGGCGGCGCGGATCGCCTCGTCGCGGCTGATACGGCGATCGAAGTCGCTATCGGCGCCCATCACCGGCTGCGGCTCGTTGAGCAGACCGTATGGCGCTGCGCCCTGCAGCATCCCGCCG